>JAHEEB010000018.1:0-11613 GCA_024640925.1 Bacteroidota bacterium
CAGCTCTTGGGTACATTTGGTTTAAAACACTCCAACAACCGTGGTCAAGGCCCCATTTATCATCTAACTCAATATTTGTAAACTTGATAGAATTTTTTATTTCTGTTGCAAGTTCAGGACTACCAGGAGCAGGATATTGCACGTTATATAAAGCCTGAGGAAATCCACCAAAGTCGTGAATAGTTTTGGGGTTTTTCATTGCAGTCACAAAGGTTCCTCTTGTTTCCCAATGGGCCGAAATACAAACTATTGCATTTGGTTTAGGCAAAGACTTTCCTAAAGATCGCCATTCATTAACAAATTCATTTTCATCAATTGCATTCATCGGGCTGCCATGTCCAACAAACAAAACGGGCATTACTTCTGTGTTATTAAATGGTATTGTCATCGCTATTATCTTTATAAATAAATAGTTAATTTATGTTGACATAGGCACTTCCATCAGCAAAAAATACGCATTGCTATTGGCTTTAATAGAAATTTTATCAATATCCCAGGTTCCCAGTCCATCGCGGGTGCTTAATTGCTGCCCGTTTATTGTTACATCTCCATTCAGAATAAAGGCATATATGCCATTTCCCTTTGCTTTTAACCTGTAATCGAGACTAAATTCCTTATCGAATCTTCCCATATGGAACCATGCATTCTGATAAATCCAGACTCCCTTATCATCGGGATTCGGAGAAAGTATTTGTTGTAACTTGTTATGACTATCATCCTTTTGCAACGTAATCTGGTCGTAACGCGGGAGAACGTCTTTCTTATTCGGAAATACCCAGATTTGCAGAAACTTTACCTGTTTGTCTTTGTTCTTGTTAAATTCACTGTGGTAAATTCCTGTACCTGCACTCATAACCTGTATATCTCCGCTATTGATTATGCTTACATTACCTATACTATCTTTATGTTCCAGGCTGCCCTCAAGAGGAATGGAAATGATTTCCATATTTTCATGAGGATGCATGTCAAATCCCCTTCCGGCTTGCACTATATCATCGTTGAGAACCCTAAGCATACCGAAATGAATCCTTTCAGGATCATAATAATCGGCAAAACTAAAAGTATGCCTGCTATGAAGCCATCCATGATTTGCATCACCCCGTGTTTCACCTTTATGAACTAGTATATTTGACATAATTTTAATTCCATTATATTGATTTGCAATCTACTTTATACTCTCCTTTTAGCATTTTTTTCGAAAGGCATCCATTTCCAATCGAAAGGCATCCATTTCTGATCAAAAGGCATCCATTTCCAATCGAAAGGCATCCATTTCTGATCGAAAGGCATCCATTTCTGATCGAAAGGCATCCATTTCCAATCGAAAGGCATCCATTTCCAATCGAAAGGCATCTATTTCCAATCGAAAGACATCCATTTCCGATCGAAATCCTGTCTTTTTAGAACGTATACTAAAAATAAACATTACCTGTGTCTTTTTGTTCATTGTGAGCTGTCTATGCAAATTAAAATGTTCAGAAAAGATAAAAGATGAAGGAAACAATTTTAATTATAAGGATCTTTTAGTATTATTACAAGCATGCTTAACCTTTAATTATGGAAAAATTCAGAATATGGTATAATTCGATCTTCAGGTCGATTGTTTATCAATTGGTTTTCTGGTATATAGCTTTACTTCTTTATGTTTTCTTTACAGATAAGACACGTCTATTTGTTAACTACCTTACACTCATAAAAGTTGATTCGGTTTTTCTGAATACGCTGTACCTGTCATTTTTTCTTGCTATACTTTTTACAGTAATCGACAGCTTATTTTTCGATCGGTTATTACGTCGTTCTCCTGTACGTTTCCTGGTAATGTTACGATATATTCTTTATTGTTTGATTGTTATTTTCATTTTCATGCTGGCATCGCAACCTGCAAATGAGCTGAGAACATTAGACTGGGAAAAGGTTCAATTGTTGATGCCTGAATTCGACATTTCTTTTTTCCGTTTTTTGGTTTATTTCTTCATAGCCAGCATTGTGAATAGTTTTTTCAAAGACATGGTTAAACGAATTGGCAGGGGGAATTATTTTAAATGGTTTTTCGGATTTTTAAATAAACCCAGGGAGGAAGAACGTATTTTCATGTTTATCGATATGAAATCGTCTACAACCATTGCTGAAAAAATCGGGCATAAAAAATTAAGTTACCTTGTGCAGGATGTGTTTAATGATTTGGCCGTTGTAGATAATTACTATGGCGACATATATCAATACCTGGGCGATGGCGCAATCATCTCATGGAATATAAAAAAAGGTGTACAAAACAACAATTGTATCAACGCTTTTTATGCTTTTGAACGGGTTATACAGCGAAGGACTAAGATGTACAAACGAAAATATGGTGTTGTTCCCCAGTTCAAAGCTGGAGTGCATGTTGGAATGATAATGGTTCTGCAGGTTGGTACAATTCGCAGGGATATTTCGTACAATGGAGATACATTGAACACAACAGCCCGAATAGAGTCGATGTGTAATGAATTCCAGAGTAATCTTCTGATATCTTCCGATCTGTATGTTCTTCTGACCGATAAAAAGGAACATATTTTCAAAAATATAGGCAGTACCCAATTAAAGGGAAAACGAAAGGAAGTTGATATTTATAATGTGAAGAAGAGAAAGTAATTAAACGGTAACCTGATATTAAAAAGCCTGAAATTCACTTGAACTTCAGGCTTTTTTAATGGCTAAGAATCTACTGTTATTTAACAACAAGTGTTCTTATTTCTTTTTGCTGAGGATTGTCAATTTGTACAAAATAAACTCCTGATACCAGATTAAGGTCGTTTAGACTAATCATTTGCTCATCATAAATAACCCTTTCTTCCATTACAACACCGCTTACATTTAAAATTCGAATGGTGGTAGTTCCGCTTAAATTGCTTAAATTAAGGTTCAAAGCATTGCCATAAAAGGGGTTTGGATAAAGCTGTATAGCAGATGCATCTGTTGCTTCTACAAAATTGGGTTCTTCTGCACTTTTTAAACCGCTTGTTAAAACAACTGTTGGTTTTTTTGTACTGGCATCCCAGGCACCTAAACCATAACCTTGCCAGTTGTATGCTTCAGGTTCCCAGTAAAATAAATCGTTACAGATTGTCCGTGCCGATTTTAATGCTGTAGCACCTGTTGATCCGGCATTTGTTGCAATTCCAAATTCAGAAACCACGCACCATTTGCCAAATTTGGAACTCATTGAAGAAACATTTGTTTTACACTGACTGATAAGTGTTGCATAATTGCTGGTAGTCGGGTAAAGAGAACCTCCGCAAAAATCCCAGCTTACACCATATGTATTGAGTATTCCATAATTCCATAGCCATAAACTATTGTCCCACATATTGGAAACATGAACACCAACAGAAGCACTGCTAAATACCGATTTGGCAGCTGTATAACCAGCTTTTATAAAAGTTGCATAGTTGGCAGGATTCGTAGAAGCCTTTCCCAATGGCCAGAGCAAACCATTGTTTGTTTCATTTCCAATACTAATAAATGTTGGCGTACAACCGGCAGATTTAAGTGCGTTCAATACAGATTTTACATGAGTTGAGATTGCGCTGCTCATTTGCGATACAGTGTAATTTGTCCATGCCGATGGTGGAGTTTGTTTTGAAGGATCAGCCCATGAATCACTAAAATGAAAATCAATGTATAAATACATTCCCTGGGCAACAGCACGTTTAGCCTTTGCCACAACATCAGCCTGGCCGCACCAGCCACCTGATGGATTTACCCAGACTCTAAGTCTGCATGCATTGAATCCAAGTCCTTTGCAGATGACAAAAATATCCTGGGTAGTACCACTGGCATTTTTCCAGGTATAACCCGATGCTTCCATCTGCGTTACCCAGCTAAGGTCAGCACCTAATACTGCCTTAACCGGATTACTAAAAAATGTACCTGTTATAAAACAGATAACTCCAATTAGTAAAAGTTTTTTCATTTTAATAGTTGTTAGTTAATATAATTAGTTAGAGATTACAAGTTAGGGTTAAACAAGATTCGTATGGTCTTAGTATTTCATTTATAAAGGTGGGCAGATCAACTGGAAAAAATCTTTGAGCCGAATACTTTTCTTACAATAAACAAATACCGGATAAATATTTCTGAAATACGTGCCAGTAAAAGTTTCCTGATTATAAAGGGTTACTGGTTTATACATAGAAATCCGAAAACACCTAACCCTTTAAATGAATTTACAGATGTAAAAACCCCTTACGAAAGATGTGAAGTAACGAAATTGGTATACTAATGTAATATGTATGTGTATTCGTAGTTGTGAGGATATCAAGCAATTATTTCAACTTTAATAGATTAGGCTTTTTTCACTAACTCCGTCCTTTAGGGCGGAGGATGATCAGCAATGGATTTGGCTTTAGCCATGCAATTCGTGTCCTCACAACCAAAAACTTAATTTATCATGGTTAAATGAACAGATTTTCTATAATTTCAGGACTAAAGTCCATGTTAAGCTAACTTTTGAGGCTATCCAAAAAGTTGATAAATAGCCACGAAGACTCCAAAACACAAAGGTATCACTAAGGTTAATGTCTTTAAAATAAAAACTTTGTGAATCTTTGAGGCTTAGTGTTTTTGTGGCCAATTATTTCCACAACATTCTTTTCCTGATGCTTTTTCAAAAGCTTCTTTACCTTCGGATATTGAAAAGTAAATAAGGCCTGCTGCACCAATTACATCGGCATAAGCAAAACCCGTGAGTTCATAAATAAGGCTAGATGCGAGCAGTACCAGCGACATATATACACAAACCTTCGTACAATTGGCATCGGCAACGATGGGTTCAGAATTCAGCTTTTTTCCAATTATCTTTTTGGTTACCATTAGCCAAACCATCACAACAATTGAAATGGTTGATATTATTATGCCCCATAAGGTTGTTTCAGGTTTGTGATGCATCAATAGATTTGCTACGATACCAGCCAGCAAGCCGACAGATAACAAATAAAATGCTGTTCCTGTTATTTTAAGGGCTTTTATTTCAAATGTACTTTTATGGCTTTCGGGATTATGTTTAATACGCAAAATCATTATGGCAATTCCAATACCCGACATTACTTCTATAAAACTATCGGCACCAAAACCAAATAGGGTTAGGGTTTCGTCTGTATAGCCCAAAAGTATTGATACAATTCCTTCAATTATGTTGTATCCAATGGTGAACAGGCTTAGCCAATAAGCTTGTTTATATAGCTTTGCTTCTGAATTATCCATACAATAAAAGTTTCTTAATACATTCAACATGAAAAGTAGCTGAAGTGTTCAATTTTATAAAAAAATTAAAAAAATTATCTAATTCTATAGTTCATTCTCATTTTCTTATGGTGCTTGTGTGATTAATATGTTTATTCTATTTTTGCCATTATGAATCCAAAAGTAAAAGTTGCTCGTTTATCAATTGCTTCAAATACATTACTAATTATTATGAAGCTGGTGATTGGTGTTTTCAGTGGCTCAGTAAGTATAATTTCAGAAGCTATTCATTCAATGATGGATCTTTTAGCTGCTCTGATAGCCTATTTTTCTGTCAGAGTCTCAGATAATCCCCCAGACTCAAAGCATCCCTATGGTCATGGTAAAGTCGAAAATATCTCAGGAGTAATTGAAGCACTATTGATTTTTGTTGCTGCAGCACTTATAATTTTTGAAGCAGTAAGGAAACTTATTGGTGAGCCATATGAGCTTGAATTAATCTGGCTTGGTTCACTTGTAATGTTTATATCGGCCGGTGTCAATGCTTATGTATCTCATAAACTTTATAAAACGGCCCGACAAACAAATTCAATAGCACTTGAAGCAGATGCATTGCATTTAAAGACCGATGTTTATACTTCACTTGGAGTTGGAATTGGTTTAGGGCTTATTTCTATTACTAAGATCAAATGGCTTGATCCCGTTGTAGCAATGTGTGTTGCCATGTTGATAATTTATGAATCATTTTCCCTGCTCAAAAAGGCATTCTCACCTCTTCTTGATACAGCCTGGAGTGAAGATGAAATCCAGGAACTGAGAGAGAGATTAAAAGATATGAATGTAAATTATCACGATCTGAGAACACGTGTTGCCGGCAGTCACCGGTTTATTGATATGCATATTGAAATATCTTCAGATATATCGGTAGGAGAGGCCCATTTATATTGTGATCAGATTGAGGAAGAATTATCAAATCAATATGAAAATCTATCTGTGGTAACTCATGTTGAGCCATGCGAATGGAAAAACTGAATCAGTTCTGTTTTAATTCTTTTCCTATAGAGAAAGCATCTCCGAGTTTGTTGCCTATATTATAATATGCTATACTTCCGAATGAACCCCATAACATGGGTCGGACTTTTTCGATATCAGGCAATTGATTTAACCCTAAAATGTCACTTTCAGCAACCATTCCTACAATTTCTCCAATGAACATTGTATGCAGACCCAGCTCGACCTGTCTGATAAGCTTACATTCAAGGGAATAGGGAAACTCTTTTACGAGTGGAGCATTCACTAGTGTGCTCTTTTCCGGTGTGAGTTTAGTCTCCTTGAATTTGTCATGCTTTCTTCCCGATACCAAGCCTACAAAGTCTGCTTCTTTCAGATATTTTTCAGAGGGAATATTTACTGTGAATGCCTCGCTCTGTCTTATGTTATGATAGGTAAGCGTTGCCTCTCTCAGAGATATACTGATACAAGGTGGTTTGCTGGAAGCAATTCCTCCCCAGGCAGCATTCATAATATTAGGATTGCCATCGGAGTCGTATGTTCCAATGATGAGAACAGGAGAGGGAAGGAGGATTGGCTGTGCAGGAAGGTTAAGTTTCATAATCGTAAAATTTAGTTAGTTAGAATGTTAATTTGGTTTCAAAATAGTTGAAACTCCTGGACTTTATTCAACTTTATACCCAAGCGCATCCAGTAATTTTTCATTTAGTTTTCGGTTTTTCCCTTTATATGGATGACAATGAATATGAATAGCCGGATTAAAATTTAATTCAATAATGGCATAGTTGCCCGATGTTGCTTCTTGTGTATGATCCCGAATAATCATATCCAACCCTGTAATTTTCACATTTAGGGCAGATGCTGCTTTTATAGCTATTTGTTTATAGGAATCGGGAATATCATCAGTAAAATCGATGCTGTCGCCCCCAGTGCTTATGTTTGAGTTTTCTCGCAGGAACACAATTTCACATGGTGCTGGTATAGATTCGAAATTCTTTTGTTGCGATTTTAAGAACATAGCCTCGGCTTCGCCCAATTGTATTTTTTCCAATGGGGTATGGTATCCTTTTCCACGCAAAGGATCCTGATTTTTAACAGACACCAACTCCTGAATCGATTCAACACCATCGCCTGTCACATTGGCTGGTACCCGATGCAATACACCAACAACTTCATTGTTAATGACAAAAAACCGGAACTCTCTTCCCTCAATAAATTCCTCTATAAGAATGGTGGAATCGTGTTCAAAAGCAATATCTATCGCTCTTTGAAATGTAGATCCATCTATATTTTCCTTTAAAATGGTAATGCCAATACCAAAATTGGTTTGATTTGGTTTTATAACTACAGGTTTTCCTTTATACAACGGAAAATCATATTTTGCCATTTCAGAAAGTGTATATTTATTTCCATTGGGAACCCGCACACCTGCCTCTTCGAGAATCTTTTTTGTGACCAGCTTGTTTTCCATAGCCAGTATGCTTGCATAGTTATCGAGCGAGGTTTTTGTTGCCTGTTTTACATATTGAACATTCTCGTTTTGTTTAAGCCTGATAAAATTCTCTTTTCTGTCAAGGATTTCAAATGAAACTCCCCGTTTCAAAGCTTCGCGCAATAAAAGCTGGGTAGAGAGCTCCATGTCTTCCAGTCCTTTAAAATTAAAGTTGTTTTGTTGGCTTTCACGTAAATAATTGCGTGCTTTTTCCATGTGAAAAGGTATATATCCCATTTTCAGAATTCCGTCGAGTACATCGTAAACTCTGCGCTGTTTTGGGTTTTCGGTAAACTTAATGGCAAGCTCTAATGCTTTTTTATATTCTTCTTTATTTACCGAAAGCTTTTGCAACAAATCAACCATGCTTTGTATATGTGTTTTAGCTTTTAGCCAGATATCAGAATAATCTCCTGTTTGATCATGTTCGAAAGGAACCGGATTTAACCCGTAAAGAGCAACATATCCATTATAATTGTTATAATACAACTGGGCTTTAGAATCAAAAGAATCGGGTTCTTCTGTAAACAGCCCATAAAGTGTAAGCGCATGCAGGAAATACAAAGCCTCTTCAGTTATTCCGGCTTTTGCCAACGGATCAATATCGATAAACCTTATTTCCACATACGTAATATGTTCGGGGTCTTTTATAAACTTGGGTCTCACAGATGAATACAGCTCCTTTTTAGATGCTAATTTCCCTTCTTTTACCATGTGTTCAATACTTTGTTTAAAATTATGTACTGAACTGTAATCGGGATATAGCTCATCTATATTCTGATAACCATAACAGCTGTTACGAATAGAAAGGCCTATTACATGTTTGTCAATGCTAAAAGGAGATTTTTTGCATTTGAGTTCGAGCGATGGGTCAACTACAGGACTGTTACCATAAAGTAATACATATAACCATCTTAACCGCAAAAGTTGCCTTGTCGTTTTCAAATAAATTTCGTCTTTAAACTCATCATATGTTATGGTACGGCTGGAATGACGATATAGCATATTCAACAGTTTTTCACCAAATGAAATATTAAAGTGTATTCCCGAAAACAATTGGTTTTTACGCCCATATTTCTCAGCAAGAAATTCGCGGTATTGCTGAGCTTCTTTACCAGCCTCGTCAAATTTGGCAATTGGTATTTGTTTATCATCGGGCAAAACAGGCGGAATGCTTTGTGGCCAGAGGTATTCATTATTCAGTTCCAGACTAATAACATCATGCAGGGTTTCAAGGAAGCCCAATGTTTCTTTAATATCAGGCAATGGTGGCGTAATCATTTCTACCTGGCTTTCAGAAAAATCGGTAGTGATATACGGATGTTTCCGTTTGTTCCCAAATACTTTTGGATGTGGTGTTTGCGAAAGAATGCCGGATTCATCCACACGAATGTTCTCTTTTTCGATACCAAATAAAGCATCGAGCCAAATGTCACCTTTTATTTGATCGCTGGTCGATTTAAATATATCCTCTTTCATAGCTACAGATTTTTTCATCTTTATAGTGTGACCGCAACACATCCCGAACAATCGGGAATCTTGAGAGGTTTCTTTATTTTTTGAGTCTCGGGAACAACACACTTGGTTCATAACTTAATTGGTTGTGTTTGTTTATAAATGACTTGAAAAGTATAATATAAAGTGTTGAAAGTATAGTGCCTTTTGCAATGCTGCTTATGCTGATACTCCACCAGATTGATGACAAAGAGTTTTGCCAGAGATGAATAAACAGAAGGGCCATTGGTATCCGGAGAATTGTGAGTGATATTCCTGTAATGGCAGGTATATTTGTTCGTCCCCAACCAAAGAAAGCCCCTGTAGCCATAAGTTCCAAACAAGTAAAAAGTTGAGAGAATCCAAGAATGGTCAGGTATTCACTTCCCATATTAATGCTTTCTGTTTCTTTAAGGAAAATGGAAAACAAGGTTCCGGGGAAAGCAATAAAAATAGATGAAGTGATGATTCCGATTAAAAAAGCAAGCAACATTCCCGAGCGAAAAGTTTTCCATTGTTTGTTATAATCCAATGCCCCAAATGCATTACCGGAAATAGATGCAAGGGCTGACATAAAACCACCTGCAGTCATGTAAGAAATGGCTTCAATCTGAATTCCCACTTTTTGAACAGCAATTGCTGTAGATCCCCAGTTGCTTATAATACGGGCCATTATAATGGCAACAATAGTAAAGGATATCCGCTGAATAGCTGGACTAATTCCTAATCCAATAATGTTTTTGAGAAGTACTCTCCTGAATGGAACACCAGTTGGTCGAATTGCCTGGGTTTGGTTTAGTTTTCTATAAAACAATAGTGTTGCCAGGGCTTGGGAGAGAATGGTAGCTATGGCAGCTCCTTTAATACCTAATCCGGCATAGAAAATGAGCAAAGGATCCAATAGTATGTTCAGACAAAATGCTATTGCATTAATCCGGAATGGCGATCGACTGTCACCGTAACCTATAAATACATTGGTGAAAAACAGGTTTTGTAATGAGAATGGTATGCTCAATCCTACCCAAATAAGGTAACTGCTTGCAGATTGCTCAATTTCCTGATTGTTTAACTTCACAAATCCTATGAGGTAATCACTGGCTGCAGCTATTAAAATATAGAAAACGATGGCAACAATAATTATTGCCAGTATGCCGCTTCGAACATAACTTTTTGCCAACTGAATATTCTTTTCTCCAACAGCATGCGATACTTTTATTCCCGCTCCGACAGTAAGTAAAGCGGATATGCCCCAACTCAGGTTCATATAAAAGCTGGCAGATCCAACAGCTGCAACCGCATTGCTACCAAGCCTACCTACAAAAAAGATATTAATAAAATTATAAGCCATGGACATAAATGAAACAGCAATAACCGGGAATGCCAACTGCATCAGCTGTTTTAAATTTGAGTCCGAATGACTTTTTTTAAGAATACCTGAAAAATATGTTTTTCGAAATGTCATTTTTTCATAAACTTATTATCTGGTTGAAATATCTTCAAGTACCATGTATACAGAAGAAGAAGGACATAAATTTTTGAATTCTTTGCAATTTCTGATTGTTTCAGGGGCATTATCTTTGTTTTCAACTTTAAAACCTTTACGAAGAAAATATTCTTTGGCTGTTGCGGTTAGCAGATGCATGGTTTTTATTCCATTTTGAATGCTATATCCTATTAGTTTATCATACAATTCCTTTCCATAGCCTTTTCTGCGATAGTCTGTATTTACAGCGAATGAGCGAAGTAGTCCTTCTGTTCCATATTTTTCTATTCCTATACAGCCAACAAACTGCTGGTTACTCTTAGCAACTAAAAAATCAACCTGACTTTCTATTATATCTGAGTAAGGCAAATCGTTTTCGCTGAGCAGAAGGGATATGTTTTTAATATCTTTTTTGTCTGAAATAATATACTGAATCATTTTATTTAAGTCAATCGTTTAAAAAGAATCACCAGAAGTAATAGAAATTGCTTCATTTCAGCATAAATGCTAATTCTCCACAAATAAATTAGTGCTTAAATATTTTTCTCCGCCATCAGGAAAAATAACAACAATCAATCCGGATTGAATAGTTTTTGCAACCTCAAGCGCAGCGTACATTGCAGCTCCACTACTCATTCCAACAAAAATTCCTTCTTTATTTATTATTTGTCTTGCCATTTCATAGGCACTTTCGGTTTCCACCATGATTGTTTCATCAATTTTTGAGGGATCATAAATTGCAGGTACAATAGCTTCTTCCATACTTTTCAGTCCCTGAATATAATGGCCTTTAACCGGGTGTGCACAGATTATTTTTATGGCCGGATTGTTCTCTTTAAGGGCTTTGCCAACTCCCATGATAGTACCAGATGTGCCTAAAGCAGAAACAAAATGGGTAATTTTACCATTCGTT
>JAHEEB010000018.1:11623-14687 GCA_024640925.1 Bacteroidota bacterium
CTTCTCCTGTAGTTTTATAATGTGCAATTTTATTGTAATTGTTTGAAAACTGATCAGGCATAAAATATTTTTCGGGATTTTCTTTAATCAGTTCTTTCGCTTTAATGATGGCACCATCTGTTCCCAATTTGGCATCTGTTAAGGTAACTTTTGCACCAAAAGCCTTAATCATTTTTATTCTTTCAACCGATACGGCTTTGCTAATAACAATCTCAACATCATATCCTTTTATTTTCCCAATCATAGCTAAACCAATGCCCGTATTTCCGGATGTTGGTTCAATGATTGTTTTCCCCTTTACCAGAGAACCTTCTGCCTCTGCTTGTTCAATCATCTTTAAGGCTATTCTATCCTTTATACTACCAGAAGGATTAAATCCTTCAATTTTGGCACAAATAGTAATATTATTATGTGGATTTAATCTGTTTATCTTTACAAGAGGAGTATTCCCAATAGTTTCTAAAATGTTTTCGTATATCATACCTATTTCTATTATTAAGTTTTTAATTCGTTGAAAAACTATTTTGCTTTAAAAATTTATTCTTTAGGAGTAAAAGAGCACAATGAGCGCAATTTGATCATTTGATTGGTAACCTTCTCAAATAAACTGATCAACTCTTCCTTTTCCGCTTCTGTCAGTATAGATAATGTATCATGAATGTATTTGTCGTTATTGCAATTAATAGAATTACAGACATTTATTCCAGATTCAGTAAGTTTTAATATTGATGTACGTCTATTCTCCATCGGAATAGAGCGATCTACCAGCCCCATGTTTACAAGTCCATCTATGGTACGGCTTACGGTACTTTTATCGAGGCCAAGTGTTTTTGCCAGCTCAGTAACAGACTCTTTGTTTTTACTCTCAATTTCTAATAGAGCATGACATTGAGCAAGTGTTACACCGTTACAACAGCATTCATTCGTTTGTACAAAAATTTCACGTTCGAATCGGCGTAAGATTTCCCGGAATTTCTTAATTGCCTTATCTTCTGTTTTTTTCATTATACATAGTTGTAAATTAAAACAGTTGCAATTTACAACTTTAAATTGAAAGTTCGTATTAAACGAAGAAAAAAATTCAGAAAAATCATTACTTATTTGCCCCAGGATTCTGAGAACAGCCAATCAGATAAGTCCAAAGCTCAGAAAACACAACTAATAACTGATCACCGATCACTGATCACTGATCACTGATCACCGTATTATTACTTTCCTTGATAGAATAGAATTGTTATCAAGTAGGGAAACAAAGTAGATACCATTTGTAAAACTTCTTGTATCAATTGTCAACGATCCATTATTCAATTGACCTTTAAAAACAGTTTTACCTATTGCATCAGAGATTTGTACAAAAGCTTCTGTCGATAAAACATTTTCAATTGTTAAAAAAGAAGAAACAGGATTAGGAAATATTTTGAATGAGTCATTCAACCTGTTAAATGCTGAAGAAATTGTTGTATTTACCGTAAAATTAAGGGTATAAGTCCTTTTATTAATGTTGTTATGTGCTGTTACATCAATTGTTGAGGTACCAGGTAAAGCAGTTGCATTCGTAACAACAGTAGTTGCATTGATAAAATTAACTGTTGGCGTTATATAAGGAACTACCGTTGTTCCTTCGGGTAATTCAATTGAATAGGTTAATGTGTCTGGATTGAAATCTGATAAGGATACATTGTTTACTTTAATGTCTTTCAATGTTGCATCGTCAGAGGCTGTATAGGTTACAAGTTTCATCGAATCCATCCATACCTTGCAGTCATTTACCCACCGTGCAAAATCAGTACCAGTAGCTTTGCATATACCTTTACCATGACCTCCGTTTTTATAAGTATTAAAATGAGCATTTACACCTGCATCTCTCATGGCGGTAACAAAAAGTATGCTGTTCTGGGCTTTTACGGAACCATCGTCAGCAGCACGGGCAAAAAAAGCGGGTGGGGTAGAAGAAGTGACATGTTTTTCAGCCGAAAACTCATCAATCGTTTCCTGCGAGGGAGAACTGCCAATAAGTGCATCACGTGTGCCAACATGGGTAATAGTTGGTTCCATGCTGATTACCGGGTATAATTCTATCATAAAATAGGGTCGGGCGCTAATGGAATCAACCGTATCGATAGGTGTATAAACTCTTTTATCAAAGTCAGTCGCCAGACTTGCAGCAGCATGCCCTCCGGCCGAACAGCCCATAATCCCAATTTTAGACGTATCGATGTTCCAGGTTGCTGCAAAATTCTTAACATATCGCATGGCCCGCTGGGCATCCTGCAAAGGCACGTATTGTTTATTAACATGTCCGTCAACTGGTAAACGGTATTTAAGCACAAAGGCAGTTACTCCCAATTCTTTAAACATTTCGGCAATGCCAACACCTTCAACATCATATACAACTCTTTGATAAGCTCCACCGGGACAAATTATAACAGCAGTGCCATTCGGATTTTCAGGTATAAAAGGAATAATAGCAGGTGATAAAACATTTAAAATCGCCCGGTCAATAGTACAAGATCCGCCAAGTTCGCGGTTTACAATGGAATCTTCAATGGTTAATGATTCTGAACCAGGCGCTGCACCAGGCCAAATGGGAATTTCACCTTCAATGGCATATATGCTGACTGGAACAAGGAGTGAAATAAGAGAAGCAATTAAATAAAGATTCCGTTTCATAACCAGATGATTTATATTTATTATCAAATATAAATATAAATCATTATTGTTCGCTTAAAAATAAGAATGCACCCTCTACAAGGTGGTGAAAACATAAATCAATATACCTTACAATAATGTCTGCGGCAATAATTTTTATCAGCAAAAAATATAATCTGGCCTTCTTGTTAAGTTTATAATTTAATCTTAAAGATTACTTTTGCTGAAAATAACTTTTGGGTGAGATGGAAAAAACAAAATTATTCAATAGGAAAACCGGTATTGTTGAATTCGAAAACACATTTAAAGGGGAGGGATTATACTTTTTATATAAAAATCTGTTAGGTAAAATCTTTACAAGTTCCATACTGAATAAACATTTTGTCTCAAAATTATATGGAAGATCTGTCAGAGG
>JAHEEB010000316.1:0-4829 GCA_024640925.1 Bacteroidota bacterium
AGATTAACAGCTTCACAGAGGTTTTGTCTGGAGATATTACACTTAAAGCCGGGAAAAATACGATTGGGTTTTATCACTTTTGGGGATGGTGTTTGCTCGACTATTTTAAAATATCATCCATTGCTCCACGGGGCGATTTTACTATTTCTCCTGCTGTACCGGCAACCGGTGATACGGTTACTTTCGACGCCACAAACACAAACGATCCGAATGGAACAATAACAGCTTATAATTGGAATTTCGGAGATGGTACCATTGGAGGTGGAAAAATTGTTAAACATGTTTTTACAAAAGAAGGAAAAAAGAACATTTCATTAACCTTAACGGATAATGATAATAATTCAACACGAATTGTAGAACCATTGGAAATATTCCGTTCAGAGCCTTATGCTTTGTTTACAATAAAGGACAAGTTCCCGGCTCCATCCGTTTCAACTGGTTTTGACGGTTCGCCTTCCTATGATTTAACCGGAACAGTTGACTCATGGGTATGGGATTTTGGTGATGGCAATACAGCTAACGGCGAAACAACCTCCCATACTTTTGTTTCGGAGGGGAATTATGAAGTTTCGCTTACTGTTACAAATAACAGGGGTAAATCAGACACAAAGAAAATGATGGTTTTTGTTTACAATTCTTCTGTTATTGTCAGAGGCCCGGTATTACTGACTGGTACTGCTTCTGTTTATGATAAAATTGAACTTGCCTTCGATGTAAAAGGCAATTACGAAAATCCATATGACCCGGACGAAGTAATGGTTGATGCTGTAATTACATTGCCTTCAGGATCAGATAGTATAACCATTCCATGTTTTTATTACATTAAATCCTTTTACAGGAACGATGAGTGGATTCTTGATACTACCGAAGCCGGTTGGAGATTGCGCTTTGCCGGTGAAACTCCTGGTAATTACAGTGTAAAACTGAAACATACCGATGCCAGCGGAATTCATTATGGCACTCCATTTATGGTAAATGTTGTTTCGGGCGATAACAAAGGATTTATTCATATTGACCCTGAAAATAAGCAATTCAACCGGTTTACAACAGGAGAACCTTTTTTTCCCCTTGGTATCAATGTTGGTTGGGCAGGATATACAATACCTGATGCAGATGTTATTACGGAGTTGAAAACACAGTTTGATAGCCTGAGTAACAACAATGCAAACTGGGTACGCTATTGGATGGTGGGTTTTTCCGGACAGGCACTGGAATGGTACGGCGGTAATTATGAAGGATTGGGCATATACAACCAGCGACCTGCTGCCCAGCTTGATTCGTTGATGGATATTTTCAGGGAAGATGATCTTTATGTACAGTTAACTCTTTTCCAGCATGGCATGTTCTCTGAACAAGCAGATGCTAATTGGAACGGGAATCCTTACAATACAGTAAATGGTGGTATAATAAGCAATTCCGAAGAGTATTTTTATAATTCTGTCTGTAAAGATTATACACGTAGGCTGCTTCGCTATACCATTGCCCGATGGGCATACTCCACAAACATCTATGCCTGGGAGTTTTTTAATGAAGTAAACCTTTCGGGAGGTGAATCAAAAGGTACAGCATGGAGAAACGGAGTGGATCAATGGCACGATGAGATGAGCAATTATGTCGATACTCTTGATCCATATAATCATATTCGTACTACAAGTGTAAGCGATGATGAAACCATGCTCCAGTCATTCGATGATAATGAATCGATCGATCAGTTACAAAGACATTATTATAGCCAGAATATTTTATCGGTGCTGAACAACTTCGCTGATAATGGCAGGAAAACATATCAGAAACCATTTATCATTGGTGAGTATGGTTTAACTGTAGTAGAAAAAGAAACCCTTGATGCATTAAGAGAAGTGAGCTGGAATGGCTTTTTCAAAACAGTTCCTTATCAATACTGGTATTGGGATAATGTTTATTCGAAAAACATGTATTTTGCTTTTAAAACCTTAGGAACCTTTATAAAAACCAACGATTTTGTCAAGGAAGGTAATCTGCGAGAAATCCCACTGAGTCTGTCAGATGTTTCAAATAAAGTGGGAGTTACTGGATTTGCAACAGATTCAGGAGCCTATGGATATATCTTCGATACTTCTTATTCGGTAAATTCAGGAGTTGAATTAACTCTTGAAGGTCTTGATTATGGTTATTATACTCTCAGCTTTTTAAACCCGATTTCAGGACAAGTAACAAAAGCCAGTGATTTTGCCGTAATTAATTATGATAAAACCATTAATGTCCCTCAATTTACCACTGATATAGTTTACCAGATACGGTATAAATCGGAATACGACTTACCAATAGCTCTGGCCGGGAAAGATCGTTTTATCTCGTTGAATGTATTAGATGTACTGGATGGTTCCGAAAGTTTTGATCCACAGGGAGCAAATATCACATATTTGTGGAATTTGATTTCGAAACCCGCTGGCAGTTCAATTAATGTTGTAAATCAAACAACAGCGCAGATTAATTTTACCGGGGACAAGTCGGGAACGTATGTGTTTGTTTTGGTAGTAAACGATGGCGTTGATAACAGTGTACCTGATACACTAACCATTGTTGCATCAACTCAGCCAGTTGCCAATGCAGGCCCTGACAGAGATGTTGAGATTAAAAAATATGTTTATATCAGCGGAACAGAAAGCTATGACCCGGATGGAGATTCGATTACCTATAAGTGGTCTATTCTTAGTAAACCGAGCAATTCTGACTATTCTTTCTATTACGAGGATAAGGATACCTGTGCATTCCGCTCTAAAACCATGGGCGAATACAAACTCGTGTTGATTGTAAATGATGGCATACAGGATAGCAAACCGGACACTGTTACCTTAACTATTTTCGATCCAAGTGATATCAAGGAATCTGTTTCAGAAAACCTGAAGGTATATCCGAATCCGACATCTGGTCTGGTTTACATTACATCTGAAAATGTGAATCTTTCCGATGCCCGATTGCAATTGTTTGACATAAGCGGTCGCATGCTTGGTGAGAAATCTTCCCCAGGCCGGTTTTCCGATAGTGGAATAATGTTTGACTTATTGAGCTATTGTAATAACCAGGGATTGTATCTTTTAAGAATTTCTACACCAGATAAATCGTTTGTTCTAAAGATAAATCTGATTAAATGATCATTTATTAATGATATAATTAGGTCCCGGCTTTTTTATTGCCGGGATTTTTTTTATATTAATAGATTGGATATGAAAAATTTATTATGAATCCATTTTTTGAGGAATATTTTACTTTACGAAATGCAATAGACTTACAATGCAGCACCTTGTGGGAATTGTATAAAAACAACATGAAATGCAAACAGGGGTGTTCCAAATGCTGTGAATCGTTTCGGATATTACCTCTGGAATTTCATGCTATTCAATACATATCGCCTGACAAAACCATAAAAATAAATACCAATGCTTCAAAAACAGAGTGTGTATTCCTGGTCAGGAATAAATGTGCCATTTATGAGAACCGACCGATTATGTGCCGTACCCATGGGTTTCCTCTTGTAAGATTAAACGAGGAAGCGGGTGCCTATGAGGTCTCGTTTTGTGATTTAAACTTTATACGTTACAAACTAAGTAAGTTTACAGAAGAAAATGTAATACAGGAAGACCAGATAAACAGTAAATTATTTATGCTCAATAAACGGTTTATACAGAAAAACTATCCTGACAAATACGAACCCCTTGAGCTCATAGAGTTAAATGATATTTTTAAAGGAGAATAGTCTATCCTTGCACCATTATGAACCCTACCTTCGTAGGCTTTCGAGAAGTCGAAATCCATTTTTAAAACAGATTTCTAGCACAGTTGACCTCTCTGATATCATAAACCATTGGGCTTGACTTGATCAGCAGACCTAAGTAAAATGGTTGGTTCGCAAGTACACAAACCAAGGCATATGGATCAAAGTTGTTAATAAGTTGCATGGCTAAAGCCATATCCACTGCCGATAAGCTAATCTGTTAAAGAAGTTTAGGTTTTTACATATTGTCTTAAAGGCAGGTTTTCATAAAAAACTTCCGCGTATTACCCACATTAAGTTTTTTTTGCGTAATGCGGGCGCGTAAAACTGCAAATAAAGCTTTTTGCACAATTACGCGGCCGCGTTGTATAGTAAATACGTTTATTTACACAATTACGCGAGCGCGTAATACTGCAAAAACTTTTGATGTTGATATTACGCGGGCGCTCAATAACAACAATAAGCTTATATGGGGTTAAATGCGGGTGCGTAAATAGCGAAATAAAGATAAAAGCGGTAAGACGCGGGCGCATCATACCGCTTTTATCTTTATAGTCGGCTTTGTGCGGTTTGTAAAACGGTTTCTGATTCTTTTTCAGTAAACGCAGTAAATCCTATGCCAAGAAGCTGTCCAAAAAGTTGATAAATAGCCACGAAGACTCTAAAACACAAAGGTATCACTAAGATAATTTCTTTAAAATAAAAACTTTGTGAATCTTTGTGGCTTAGTGTTTTTGTGGCCAATTCACTCGGATAAAACTTTTAGGACAGCCTCTTAACAACTGGCAATATATGAAGGCTTCCGTGTACTTCATTCCCGAAATTATTATTTTACAATAACTATATCGACGAAACCGAAACGAAGTGGAGTTCGTAGCCAATCCGTTTCTAAATAATTTGATCGGGACTTAGCAATGGATTGCTTCGTCAGTAATCTTTATTCATCAAGAAACTTTATTTTTGTCGACACCTTTTCTTTTCAATTAGCCTTGATCTCCTGCCTCGCAATGACGGTAAAAGAAATCAACACTCGCAGTGTTAACAGACATCAAATCATTTTTTTATCCAACAACAG
>JAHEEB010000316.1:4839-5876 GCA_024640925.1 Bacteroidota bacterium
TTTGCAATCCATTTTCTTATATGAAATTATAAAGTTTTAATGCAATAATAACAATTAATAATTACAATCATTATGAAACACCTACTTTTAGCTCTAAGTATGCTTATGCTATGCATTAGTTATGTGCATTCAGCAACAACCGATCCAGGAACAATAACTATTACCTCCACCAAATTGTATAATAATAATTATAATGGTGATTTTCAACTTACCGGGGCAAATTACACCCCTTTTGACACCTATTATTATTGGGAAAAAAGAACACTAGGTACGGCAAATTGGACTCAATATCCTACAAAAACAGACAAAATTGAGGTTGGGTGGGCTAATGGATCAGGAACTTATGAGATAAGATGCGGAACTCAACCTGCGGCAGCTGCTCCTTTGTACTATACTCCAATAGTCACGATTACCTTTTATCCAGCGATGGACCCAGGTACAATAACAGCAGCAAACACCATAGTTTGTTCTGGTGCAACCTACTCAGAACCATTGACCTTTTTCCCAGGACCAAGCGGAGGTGATGGTACTTTTACCTATCAGTGGCAAGCTTCGATTAATAATGGTGCATGGAGCAATATGTCTAATGAAACTAGCACTATTTGCACTCCTAATTTTAATATAAGCTCAACTACCCGTTTTAGGTGCCTTGTCGATGGTGGCGGTGGCTCACTTGAAACAAACATAATTACAGTAACTGTAGATGATGGTCTTACTCAGAGTATAGAAAACGACCAGACTATATGTTACGGGACAGCTCCTGCTGCGCTTACCCAACGTTCTATTACCGGAGGGAAAAGCCCGTTCACATACAAGTGGCAATCTTCATTAAATAATACCGACTGGTCAGATATAAATTCTGCGACCAGTTCGTCATATACACCCGGTAAACTTAATGCCAACATGTATTACAGAAGAATTGTTACGGATGTTTGCAGCAAAGAAAGTACAAGCGATACAGTTTCTATTTCGGTAAGAGAAGAAGTAACTCAAACGATTAATGCAAAGAATATTTACTGTAAGTATGATTCTGTTTC
>JAHEEB010000317.1 GCA_024640925.1 Bacteroidota bacterium
TCTTCCGATTATTTCGGGAATCATACCGTAGGCTTTCAGATCTTGAGGAGCAATATATTGTAAGAGATTTGAACGGTCAATTGTTTCGATGTTACGATCTGCAGAATAACCAACAACTTTGGTATTCAGGCGATGTCCTATTTTCTTATCGATTCCGTCGAATGCCCCACCACAAATAAACAATATATTCTTGGTGTCGACAGGAATCATTTTTTGATCGGGGTGTTTACGACCACCTTGAGGAGGAACATTAACAACCGAACCTTCCAGAAGTTTTAACAGCCCCTGTTGAACACCTTCGCCCGATACGTCGCGGGTAATGCTGGGGTTATCGGATTTGCGGGCAATCTTATCAATTTCGTCGATAAAAACTATGCCTTTCTCTGCAGCTTCAACATTGTAATCGGCCACCTGAAGCAAGCGTGTGAGAATACTTTCGATATCTTCTCCAACATAACCAGCTTCGGTAAGAACAGTTGCATCGACAATGGTAAATGGTACATGTAACAACTTGGCAATTGTTCTGGCTAGAAGAGTTTTGCCTGTACCCGTTTCACCAACCATAATAATATTTGACTTGTCGATATCAACATCTTCATCTTTCCGGGAGTGGTGCATCAACCTTTTATAGTGGTTGTATACTGCTACGGAAAGATATTTCTTCGCCTCATCCTGACCGATAACATAAAGATCAAGGAATTTTTTTATTTCTGTAGGTTTGACTAGTTGTATAGAATTGATATCGAAATCGCTCTTCTTTTTAAGCTCCTCCTGAACTATATCATAGGCCTGCTCAATACAATTATCGCATATATGACCCGAAATACCGGCAATCAGCAGATTTGTATCGCGTTTTTCTCTACCACAGAAAGAGCACCTGTCCATACTTATTATTTTTTAATTTTTAGGAGCACGTCATCAATCATTCCATATTCTAGGGCTTCGTTGGCAGTCATCCAGTAATCGCGATCAGAATTTTTTTCAACTTCTTCGAATTTTCTGCCGGAATGTTCGGCAATAATTGTATATAATTCGTTGCGAAGTTTCAATATTTCTCTTGTAGTAATCTCAATATCAGAGGCTTGACCTTGCGCGCCACCCATTGGTTGATGAATCATCACTCTTGAATGCTTTAACGCAGATCGTTTACCTTTTGTTCCAGCACATAATAAAACGGCTGCCATAGAGGCTGCCATGCCAGTACAGATTGTAGCTACATCGGACCCTATGTATTGCATGGTGTCATAAATACCTAATCCGGCATGAACGGCACCACCAGGGGAGTTAAAGTAAATTTGTATATCTTTCCCCGGATCAGCAGAGTCGAGGTATAAGAGTTGTGCCTGAATAACATTAGCCACATAATCATCGATGGGTAGTCCAAGGAAAATAATCCTGTCCATCATTAACCTTGAAAATACATCCATTGAAGCAACGTTCAACTGGCGTTCTTCAATAATTGTTGGCGAAATGTAACTGTTATTATATACTGATGAAATTTTATCAAGGGTCATACTGCTTATTCCCCTATGTTTTACAGCATATTTTTTAAAATCATTGATATTATCCATAATCACAACCTTTTTGCTAAGTTACTGCTTTTTTCCTTTAGGTAAAAACTATTTTGTCCACGATTAGGCCAATCGGAAAAACAATGAATTTATCTGATCTTTTTATTTATCAGCCTCAAACATTTTATTAAACTTTTCGCTTGAAATTTCTTTCTCCTCAATTTTAACAGCTGATTTTATGAACTCAATGATTTTGTTTTCCATGCATCCTTCAGCAACTTTTCTAGCTTGTTTGTCATCGCTAAGTGTACGTTGAGCAAATGTTGTAAGATGTTCATCGGGCACATTGCTCATCCCGTAATAACTGAACTGAAGTCGGGCATTTTCTTTTGCCGAGGCCATAATATCTTCTTCAGTAATCTTAATTTCATTGTCTTTGGCAATTTTATCTTTTATTAATTGCCATTTCAGATCCTCAATAAATTTATCAAAATCCTTATTTATTTCCTCCTGGGTAAACTTGCCCTGGTTTATTTCAAAAAGCCACCTTTTTAAGAATTCTTCAGGGAGGTTGCTTTTGAATTTTTTTATCATTGAATCTTTTACGTCGATTTTGAATTTGTATTCGCTATCTCTCGTAAGACCAAGAGATGCCTCCTCGGAGATTTTTGAGCGAAAATCATCTACTGACGATACATTGCCTTCGCCATATACCTTGTTAAAGAGTTCCTGATTGACTTCAGCTTTGCTAAAACGTTGTATATCTTTGATTGCCAATTTAAAGTCACCTGAAACATTTGCAGCCTCAGCACTTTTAATCTTAAGGATAGAGGCTATTTCAGTATCATTTGGATAGGCTTTTTTCAAGTCAACTACCAATGTATCCTCTATTTTTGATTTCAGAATAGCACTTTTAATGCTCTCATCTTTAATTAAATCAACGGATATCCTGCTTTCGTCGCTGCAAATTCCTCCATCTTTAACTTCTCCACTTTCATTGAGTTGAACAAGAGAGACGGAGAGCATGTCTTTCTCTTCAATCGTATCGACATGAATGAACTCTCCAAATCGTTGAGTATAACTATCGATGTATTTGTCGATCATTTCATTATCGACCTCTATTTTATAATATGGTATTTTATCTTTACTGCTTAGCTTCAATTCAAAATCAGGTGCTAGTGCCAGATCGAATTTAAATTCGAAATCGCTATCAGTGTCCCAGTCTATTTTTGTAGCTTCGCCTTCATGTGGCAGAGGTTCACCCAGAATATTAAGCTTCTCATCTTCAATAAATTTCGAAATCGATTCAGAAACTAACTTATTGATTTCCTCAAGCAAAACTGGTTTACGATACATTTTGCTTATTAAACCAAAAGGTACTTTACCAGGCCTAAAGCCAGGAATAACTGCCTTTTTTTTATGAGTGTTGAGAACATTAGTTACGCGTTCCTCGTAGTCTTCTTTGCCCAATGCCAATTTCAGAACTACGTTTAAATCGTCGGTGTTTTCTCTGGTAATATTCATTTCTATAAATAAGAAGTTATTTAACTGGATATATCTTAAAAAAACCGCCAACACTACGATTCTATGATGCGAGTATTAGCGGTCTGTTTTGTTTGTGCGGATGAAGGGACTCGAACCCCCACGCCTTTCGGCACTAGATCCTAAGTCTAGCTTGGCTACCAATTACAACACATCCGCAAAAAAGAATGGCAAAGATATATTTTTTTTAAAAACGAAGCACATCATTTTGAAAAAATATTTTTATAAGATGTTTTTTTCTTCTTATGAAATCATTCATTGTTTTACTGATTCTATGTATTTACGACTTGTTCAAATTTTGGTATGGTTTCCAATATAAATACGAATATTTCCATCTGATAACTCACTAAAACTGGATTTGATAGAATTGTTGAAGGTTCTCGGTTTTAAATCATATTAATTCAGCCAAAGAAGGACCTTAATTATAAGTGACAGGACCAAATCATTTTTTAAAATTACCAACAATAAAGCTGTACTTTTATGCACTGATAATAGTTTTTCTTCTTTTAGATGATAAATGGAAAAATTATTTCGAGCGGATCTTGTAAGGAGCAATGGGAAATTCGATATGTTGTTATAAATTAAATTATTAATAAGAACATCACGAATTAAATACATCAACTTCATAACATTCCTGTTTTTTTTCGTAAATTAAATATCAAATGTTGTTTGATGAAAAGAAGAAGTGAAGTTTCTTTCAATATATTGGTTATAGCGGAAGATAACGAGAACAGCGAGACTATTTCCAGCGTTCTTTCTGGTATAGGTGTAAATATTACCAGGTTAAAAACAAGTAATGAACTGAGTAATATTTTAAAAGGGTCAGATTTTTTCTTGAAAATATTTTTTATAGGTAATTCATCTGATTTGAAGGATGTTGCCACCCTTGAAAATTTTTCAATTGAAACACCCCTTCTCCTTCTTAAAGATGCTAAATCTGATCCATCCGGTTTTGATTATGAGAAATACGACATTATAAACATTGATACAGAAAAGTCACCTTTTAGAAGCAGGATTAACCTGCACAAAGAACTATTTTTAACCAGAACGACGTTACAAAAAGCGTTGGAGGAGATTGAAATAAAAAAAAGCAGAATTGCTGAAGAAGATCAAAAATTTAAAATAATAACTTCGACTATAAATAAGGCCGTTGTATTTGTTGATCAGGATAAGAATATTGTATTCTGGAACAACGATGCACAGACTTTATTAGGGTATACTCGCTTTGAGGTAATGAATGAGAGCATTTTACGTTGGGTTATTGCTCCATCTTCACAAAAAATAATAGAAAAACTTTTTGAAGATGTAACTTCAGGTGGCCCAAGAATGATTAAACGCTCTTATCCTTTAGTATTAAAAAATAAACTAAAGGTTGAAATTGATGTAGATGCAACCGTATCTCACATAAAGAATGCCGAAGGAAAGTTTCACCTTATTTTTGTATTTCATGATAATTCTATTCAACGTCGACTTGATAAAGAGTATCAGAAAGCCAGAGAGTTAAACGAAGAAAATAAATTATTACGCGAATTTACCCATCATGTGAGTCACGAACTCCGTACTCCCTTAAATGCAATTATGGGTATCTCAAAGACCTTAATGAAATACAATTCCAATAACCTCACAGAAAAACAAAAGGAAGGATTGGGTATTGTTTATAATTGTGGTACCCAATTGATAAATATGATAGGCGATTTATTAAATCTTTCCAAACTGGATAGTAACCGGTTTAATCTGAATAATGAGCTTTTTGATTTAGATAAATTTCTTTCTTTACAGAAAAGTCAGATTCTGCAACTAATTGAAAATAAACCTATAAAATTTTTAGTTAAAAAAAGCCCTTCCATATCAGTTGAGTTAAATGCAGATCATAGAAAGATCGGACAAATTCTATCAAACCTATTAAGCAATTCGGTAAAATTTACCGAAAAAGGGAAAATAGTTTTATCGTGCCATTTAATCGAAGATAAATTATTTTTCGAAGTTGCAGATACGGGAATAGGCATTCCCGCTGATAAGATGAAGGTAATTTTTGAGAAATTCAGACAAGTTGATGAATCCGTTTTCAATATTATGGGAGCTGGATTGGGACTACATATTGCAAAAAAATTAGTTGATCTGATGCATGGAGAAATTTCTGCAGAAAGCGAAGTAGGTAAGGGTACCATTGTCAGGTTTTACATTACCCTTACAGAACCAAAAACCTCCGTTATTTTACCTGTTGAACCCGGCTCGGATACTACAATTCTAAGTTTTAAACCTAAAAGCAAACTTGTTTTAATTATCGATGATAATATTCAGAATGATTTTTATTATTCTATTATTAATGAACAAGCTGATTATTCTGTTGTACTTTGCAGGAAGGGAAAATCCGGACTAATGGCAGCCATAGGATATTTGCCTGATATAATTATTCTTAAACTAGAAATTCCCGGATTGCATGGCACATCTATTATTCGTGAATTGGAAAAGAATCAGATTAATGTACCCATAATTGCATTATCTTATTATGAAACACCTTCTTTTCATTTACCTGCCAATGTTCATTTTTTCACAGGTGCATTAAACGCAGAACAACTGCTTGAAAAGTTGAATGAGCTAACCAAAGAATCAAAACCAAACCCTGAAAAGATAGTAATCTATGAATCAGAATCGTGGATGAAAGGAGAACCCATTCTTGATAGTAATACTTTATTTATCGATAATAAACAAATAGATTATTCATTAATCCAGGTTATCAGAAGGAAATGCGATTACCTCTTTATTGAGCAGGCAGATAAAAATAGTTTTTCTCTTGAATTGTTTTTAAGGATTCTTT
>JAHEEB010000318.1 GCA_024640925.1 Bacteroidota bacterium
ATAAATTCTACCGTAACAGCATCATCCGATCCGGTACTTATTGCAAGCGATGGTTCTTATAGTGATGTTATTCCACAGACGTACATCGATGCAACTTATATGATTAATATGTCTGTTCTTAAGAAACACCACAGAGCAGGAATTTCTTTAGGTAGCAAACTGCACTTCGGCTCCATGGGTGTATTTACAGGTGGAGCATGGCATCTGCACCCATCATTGCCTTGTCCTGAAGCCACAGGTGAAGCAGTAAATGGTACTTATGGCGTATATCGTTGTTTTGTCGATATTATGGGACATAAGGACCTTGGTGGTAAAACAATTTTATTTCTTGTCGATGGTATCTGGGGCTCGACCAATTGGGGACATCCGCCTATAAAATGGAGAATGACTCCGTTTAACAGCGATTGGCCAAATTCATTATTCCTTTCACAAGACCCAGTTGCTATTGAATCCGTTGGCTATGATTTTCTTTATAATGAATTCGATGAAAACCATCCAACAGAAGGAAGTGCTTTTATGAGCGATAGTAAGGGCCCATACCCCCGTTTCCAGGGAACGGATGATTTTCTTCACCAGGCAGCTGATGTAGATAACTGGCCGGCAACAATTGATTATGATCCCGAAGGCGATGGTTCTGTTCTTGCCAGTTTGGGAACCCATGAACACTGGAACAATGCAACAGATAAACAATATACCCGCAACCTGAAAACCGGTGATGGAATAGAATTATACACGATTACCCGTTTAACAGTTTCCGAACCGGGTGATACGGTTATTCCTGTATCTATCTATAATATATCCGATGTGCCCGAAGGGAATGGTATTCTGGCAACTTATCCGAATCCATTTGCCGAAAGCACTACATTGCAATTTAAACTCGCTAAAGCTGGCAATGTCGATATTAAAATATTTGACATGTCGGGGTCGGTTGTACGTGTTGTAAACTTTGGAAAAGCAGAAGCCGGATTGAACGAATTTCGTTTATTAGCTCATGCAGATAAAGGAAGCTCTTTGTTGCCAGGAACATACATCTGCAGCATTGAAGTAACAAACAACAACAAATTCAGAATGTCACAAAAAATTCTGGTTACGGAATAAAATGAATTATTATCAATAAAAAATAATGGAGCCGTCCAAAAAGGTTTATCCGAGTAAATTGGCCGCTAAGGCATAAAGCCTCAAAGATTCACAAAGAAATCGTGGCTATTATTCAACTTTTTGGACAGCTTCATTTTTCATGATTGAAATAAGTGTCATTATACTTATGTTATTTCGTGAAAGGACTTAAAATTATCTTTCACTTGAAATGTTTATCACTTCTTCCTGAGTTAATTCACGGCTAAAAATCATCACATCGTCATATGTAGCATTTGACCAACTTCTGTTTTTCTCAATTTCATAATATTTCCCTATTGTATTGTAAGATTCAATATCGTTGTAACGAGAAGGCACAGGTTGATTAATACTGCCAATTAAAACACCATCAATATAAAAACGTTGAACATAATTTTTATAAGTACCAATTAAATTATACCACTGACCAACTTTAACCATGTTATTCTCAGTATAAATAATTCCTTCATCAGATAATTCGATATTGTATGTACAAAAAGAAAACGTTCCATAATGAACCGAATCCTCATTTTCTTCAAAATAATACATATAGGCCTGTATGTGCTGTCTTAAATCAAGAATAATCTGTCCGTCTTCAGCCGAATTTTTCCCGTTAATCTTAACCCATACACTAATCGAAAATTCTTCAGCTGTTGAAAGAATATCATTTCCCAATTCAATCAAAGAATTTGATCCATTCAAAAAAAATGAACTATACGAATTTCCAAAACGGTCGGTTGTTGAAACAGCGCTAACCATGGATCCATTTTGTTTATAAATACTTACATCATCAACATTCCCATTAAATGGATAATATGCTTTTAGTGTTGAATCCAGTTCAGTCGAAACAAAAATTTTCCTGGTATAAACATTAGTGCCAAAACTATTAGAAATGGTAAGTTTAACATCAAAGGTTCCCGCTGTTGAATAAGTATGATAAGGATTTTGTTTATTGCTTTTATAACCATCACCAAAATCCCAATTCCAGTCTGTAGGACTAATTGTTGATAGATCTGTAAATTGAATTGTTTGACCTATCTTAATATCTTCCGAAGAAACAGTAAAGTCAACTGACTGAGATTCATTCACCCCGTCCCGATTATCGCAACCTGCTACTAAAAAAATAAAAATAAAATATTTAAGTATTTTCATGTTTTGTGAATTTTTAAATAAAACAATTGTATAGAAATAGCCTGATGACGCAAAAGTATATATATATTTTTTTATCCTACAAGTTTTGGATAATTCTTCCTTTTTAAAACTGAATTTTTATTACTATATATTAACTTAACATATTTATAATTACTTACTAAATATAAATTTAATCTCTCCCACGGAAAAGCCTCCTTTCAACATTGGTAGTTCTCATATCCACCAAATCATGACTAACAAAACGTACATCTTCAATAGTATAAAATGCATTGGGATTAAATTCCTTGATTAATACAATATAATCGTCAAGGTTTTTACGGTTTATAATAGAATATATTACTCCTACATTCCCCTGACTGCCTTCTGCTCTGATTGCAGTTACGCTAAAACCTCTTTCGCGAAGCACAGTTATGAGTTTTTCCGGATCTTTTTTGGTAATAATCCGGATAAGCTCAACCCCAATAGCCAGCCTTTCTTCGATTTTCATACCAACAAAATTTCCAAGGGCAAATCCCAAAGGATAAGCAATATAAGCTACCCAATTATCGAGATTTGCAAAAATGCGGGTCATGGCAAACAACCAGATGGAAACCTCAAAAAAACCTAAAACCGGTGCCAGAAACTTATACCCTTTCGATAAATAAATAATCCTCAAGGTACCAATCGATACATCACAGATGCGCGCCAGCATTATAACCAGAGGTATTATTATGTAATTAAACCAGGTCGTTTGAAATATATCATCCATACCAGTTCTTTTCTTAAAAGTAGCAAAAAATCTATTGGAAATGCAGTTATTAAAGTTTCTTAAATTTCCACTTGCCTTTCGAAAATACATAAAGGCTCATCAAGGCTAACAGAGTCTCTGCTATACAAATGGAAAAGAACACACCATTTTCTTTCCACCCTAAAACGAAAGATAAATATGCGGCAAGAGGAACTTCCAGTAGCCAAAATCCAATAATATTAAGTATTGTTGGAGTATAGGTATCTCCTGCCCCATTAAATGCCTGACCAATTACCATTTGTAACCCATAAAAAATATTTCCCAAACAAATAATTCTCATACATCGGATAGCTACATTAAACGATTGTTCAGATGTGCCAAAAAATTGAATAAAAAAATCGGGAACAACTAAAAATAATATCATAACGATAATCATATAAGCAACATTAACTATCGCAGTTGCCCAGACTGCTTTTTGTGCCCGATCCGGATTATTAGCCCCAAGGTTTTGGCCCACAAGAGTTGAAACGGAATTGCTTAAACCCCAGGCTGGTAACAGAAAAAATATAAACAATCGAATGCCAATAGTATAACCGGCAACAACTTCTTTATCATATTCTGCAAGTATTCTGTATAAAAAAATCCAACTGGATGTGGCTATCAGATTTTGTAAAATTCCACCCCCGGATAGATAAAGGACTTTCCACATTAATTTAAGACGGATTTTAAAATATGAAAGATAAATCTTTATTTTTCCCTTGCCCTTGAATAATAAATAAAACTGGATAATAACTGCCAGTCCACGACCTGTTGTTGTTGCAACTGCTGCCCCGGTGACCCCAAGCTTTGGAAATGGTCCCAATCCTCTTATCAGGCATGGATCGAGAATTATATTTACTATATTGGCAAATATCAGAACCCACATTGATAAAGCGGGATTTCCAGCACTTCGAAAAATCGCGTTATTTATAAATAACAACATGATTATTATATTGCTCCCCAATAAAATCCGTGTATAGGTTTTTCCTTTCTCAATTACATCTGGCTCCACGTTCATCATACCTAATACTCTTTCAGGGTAAATTATACCTAAAATAGAGATAACAGCAGAAAGCATAATTCCCAATAGAATTGCCTGACTGGCCGCCTCAGATGCCTTTACAGGGTTATTTTCGCCAATACGCCGCGATACTAGTCCGGTAGTACCTAAAGCAACACCCATACCAAGGGAATATATAACTGTCATCAACGATTCGGTTATACCAACAATAGATGTAGCATCATCACCCAGGTGCGAAACAAAATAAATGTCTACAAGTGCAAATATCGATTCGCACATCATCTCAAAAACCATGGGAATTGCAAGAAGTAATATTGCTTTCTTCAATGGTATAGATGTGTAATCTTGTTCCGATCCGATAATAATATCCCGTATGACCCTGAAAAACTTACTCACAAAAAAAAGGATTAATAAATATGGCTCCTACCAATGAGTTAAAGAAGAGCAAAATTAATTACTTCTCTCATATTCTAAACAAGAAATCTTTAATGGTTTTAACAACATAAATAATGTTGAAGAAAAGGTTGTGATAATTCACTCTTAATACATTCTTTTAAAATACTATTTCTGATAACATAAAATTGATACCATTGGCATATTTTTTCAGCATTTCTGTAGTTGTTAAAATATCATTTACCAATTGTGGACTAAGTCCAAAATCAAAAAAGACAAAGGTTATGTTTTTTGTATGCTCTGTTATCATGGTTCGTTCAGAATCGCTGGTAGGTGTACCAAAAACACCTATGTTATCTCGTAAAACAGGCATTCCTGTTATATTTAATGTGCCTCGTCCAATTCCAGAATAATAGTCAGTTTCTTGGCCAATATCCATTTGTACTTTCCCCGATATTTTATCTGAATTGTATCCACCTATTGAAATTCCTGATAGAATTGATATGTAGTTTAATATATCTACAACATTATTCACTCTATATAAGTCACGCTCTTTAACAACCCTGCGGAGAAGGGATTCTGCCGAAGGCCTGTAACGAGCCGGATCTTTACCGCATAGTTTATAGGCTTCGCGTGCAGAGGCTATAGAAGAATTTTTACTAATCGTGTCGAGTTGATATTTTTTTTGTATGTTTTGTACAAGTTGATCCATAACGTTAAAAAAATCAGCATGTGAACCAGTTACATCAGCAGTAAAGGAGAGTATTGTTAATCGCAGTGATTTTAAGTATTGCCTGATGTTATCCGATAGTTGAATTTCCATATTCTTGTTTTATCTATATTGACATGATAAATATCACTATTATTTATCCATTAATCAACATAACATATCTTTTACATACCAGAACCGTAAATATAACTATGACAAGAAAGGAACAATTAAAAAATAATAAAGCCATGGAAAGAATATTTTATGAATCATCAAACCACAGTCCAATGGTCGATTTTAATCCTGACGGAAAATTAACAATGGAAGGTCGTTCAATACCCGAAGATGTAAATAAACTTTTTTATCCTCTTATAGAGTTTGCAAAAAAACTGAAAGTAGAAAAGACTACAATTGAATTAAACCTTGAATATTTTAATACCGCTACATCGAAAAAATTACTTGAGCTGCTAAAAACTCTAGATGCAAACAACAACATCGGAGAAATACTAATTAACTGGCATTATGAAGAAGGCGATGAAGATAGTGTAGAAATGGCCGAAATTTATGAAGAATGCTTGTTAAGGGTCAAGTTTCAATATTATGAACATGAAGAATTAAAAGTTGCCTGATACGGAAGAGGGTCTAAAAAGTTGATAAATAGCCACAAAGACTCTAAGACACAAAGGTATCACTAAGATTAATGTCTTTTAAAT
>JAHEEB010000319.1 GCA_024640925.1 Bacteroidota bacterium
CCCTTTGTAAAACAACAAGTGGATTAGGGGCTTTTTTATTCATTTCATCAACAATAGACCATGCTTTCTGATAGGAAACGGACAAATCTTTTGCAGCTGAAATGAGGCTTCCACTTATGGCAATCTTTCTCAATAATTCAATTCGTTGAGGATTGATTAAGTCATTATTGTTAAATCTGATATATATAGGAAGTTCAACCCGCGTCATTTTAATGGCATTTACAATTGTTGTCCTTGCAGTTGCACGGTATCCCAACCATGACTTCAGTTGCTTTAACTACAGCAAATGCAACATCATTTACCTTTAAATCCAGCTCAATAATAGCATCTTTTGAAATAATGGAAACTATTTCATTTCCGTTTCCAAGATCGATTTTTACTTTAGCTGTTATTAATCCTTCTTCAATAGCAATAATTTTTCCTTTTAATTTGTTTCGCGCACTTAGTTTCATGTCTTTTTATTTAATTTTGAATCAATTGTAGTGTAAACAAAGTCTTTTAAGATTCCGAGGCTGGCAATAAGATTTTCCATTTCATTATCTTCGGGTATGCTATTATTTATGGGGTTAAGACTACATAAATCCATTCGTTCATCAATTTTTTTTAGATTTTTAATCTCCGAAGGCAAGGTCAGAGAATGCTTCTCTAATTGACTCAGCAGGCTTTTAATGGAATGACCCTGAATGGCTATTGATTTGCTTAATAAATAAGACACCAGGTATTTCTCCGTACATATCGACATAAGATTTAACGTTAATTTGTTTCCAAATTTTTTTGAACCTTTCAGGGTTCCTGATACAATGGAATAATAACTATCTGCTTCCTCTAAATAATGATTTGCTTTCATAGTATTTATGTTAATTGGTAGTACATTTCCATTAATTCTTCGGTACTAATCTCTGTTTTTTTCATCTCTGCCCGCACTTTTATCTGCGAAAGAATCGATAGAAGATGTTCCTTTGTAAGGTTTACACCTTGCTTAACATAAAAGTCATGTAAGGCGGCAGATCCACTATGTTTACCAAACACAATTTCTTTATCATTCGCCTGACCTATTTGTTTCGGATTAATAATCTGGTAGGTCGAACGGTCGGAGAGCAGAAGATTGGTGTGTATGCCCGATTCATGAGTATAAACCACCTTTCCGGTAACCGGTTTCGATTCAGGTATCTTTCTGCCAGAGCAGGCGGCTATATAATCAGATATTTCCTGCATGCAATATGTGTTTAATTCAGATTTTACGCCGCATGAGTGTTGCAGCGCCATAACTATCTCATCGATGGGGGCATTGCCAGCCCTTTCTCCAAGACCATTAACAGTACAACTAACACTTTTTGCCCCGGATAAGACTGCGGCAACAGTATTTGCAGTAGCCATCCCCAGGTCGTTATGCCCGTGAAATTCGAAATCGAAATTGGAGTAATCTTTTGTTAACCGGCTAAAAAGTCTGTAAGTCTGAAGCGGGTTTAAGACTCCAACGGTATCGGCAATACGAATACGATTAGCACCGAGAAAGATGGCTAATCCAATAATTTCTTTGAGATTATTATAATCGGCTCTTGAAGCATCCTGCAATCCAATAGCTGTATACTTGAAATAATCTTTTGTATAGGGAATAAGACCGGTCATAGTATCCAATACCCACCCCAGATTCTTGTTCATTGCTGTCAGCTGGCAGTTCGATACCGGGAAAGATAAATTAATTCCATCGGTTGATGCCTTTCTTGCTGCCAGTACATCGCTGTTTTTGGCTCTGCACCATGAGGTGGTTTTAAATGTGAATCCAGCATTAGAGATTGAACGAATAATATCTACCTCTTTCTCGCCAATGGCAGGTGTACCGACTTCAACCTCGTTGACTTCAAGTTTGTTTAGTAAGACTGCGATGTTCATCTTTTCTTCCTTAGTGAAAGAAACACCCGGAGCTTGCTCTCCATCGCGTAATGTCGAATCAATATACCATACTTTTTTCATACCTATTAAATTTAAAAACGCCGGTCAGGAATAACTTAAAAATCCGGGGATCTCCCCTGGTAATTGAAACCTGTTGTCAATCAATTGCAATACCTCCATTCCGGCGTTTGTATTATTAATCAGTGATTAGAAATTCCTTAACAGCTTGATTGTTAATAAGAGCATCTAATATTGTGTCGATTTTTTCTTCTGTATCAATCTCTCCATACCAATAATTATTCGGATGAACCACAATAACAGGACCCTTTGTGCAAACATTTAAGCATGCTGTTGTTGTAACAGCTACATCAAGTCCCCTGTCAATTGCTTCTTCCTGTAAGTATTGTAGTAATGAAGAGGCTCCTTTTTTATTACATGCTCCCTGAGCATCTCCTGCAACCCTGAATGAATTGCAAACAAGAATGTGATAATCCGGCTTTTTCATTTTTTGTTGTATTTATAGTTATATCCTTTATTCTAAATTCTTATTATGCACATCCCTGGGCATTACCAGCGCAACTTTGACCACATTTGAAAGCATCTGCTTTTTTAATGGTTCTCAGAACAACACCTTTATAAATTGTGTCAAGCCCTGAATCAATCAGTCCGGTCATTTGTATTACTCTTATGCCTGATGATTGAAGAATTTGCACCGGATTTGGTCCTGCGCCTCCTGTAAGTATTGCTCTGCAGTCCGATAATACCCGGCTCATCTCAATCCATCGGCTATTACCACTGCCTGGTGCCGGCGTTAATCTTTTTTCTATAAACCTGTATCCATTGGGGCTCTCTCGGTAAATATAAATTTCTGTAGCTTCACCCAGATGCTGGTTCACAAGCATGCCTTCGTGAGTTGTTGCTGCAACATATGGCCTCTCTTCTCCGGGCTCTAGTGGTGTGCCCGCATATTCCCGAAGCAGATCAACCGTACCCTTATAATCTTTCCCCAAAAGACCTGCTGCGTCGGCTCTGCATCGTGCACAATGAGTCATTGGCTTGATATATTTTGCAGTTTTGTTTCTAATTTCCTGCATCTGGTTGTGTGTTGGAGGTATTATAGACTCAAAATCGGTACCTTTATTCGGATATATCGGAATACAGTTCATAATATCAGCTCCCAATTTTGCCGTTTCCCTGGCTATGCTTTCAATACAACCATCATTTATTCCGGGAATTATTATTGTGTTAATTTTTACAATAATCCCTTTCGCCTTTAAAAGGGGTATACAAGCCAGTTGCCTGTTAAGAATGAGACTTCCGGCTGCCTCCCCTCTAAAGACTTTTTTATCTGCCCTAACCCATTTGTATATTTTTGCCAGAATTTCTGGTCGTAATGAATTCATAGTAATTGTAACATGACTAACCCCATTCTCAGCAATTTCATCAATATATTGTTTTAGTTCCAATCCGTTTGTCGAGAGGCACAATAGCATATCCGGATGTTCTTTATGAATTCTTCTTATCACCTCCATCGTTTCTTCGGGATTTGCAAACGGATCTCCGGGGCCGGCTATGCCAATAACAGCTATATTTGTTAGCTTTTTTCTCAAATCGCCAAGATATGCAACAGCTTGTCCGGGGCTTAAAAGGGAACTTGATACACCCGGGCGGCTTTCATTCACGCAATCAAATTTTCTGTCGCAATAGTTACATTGAACATTACACTTAGGAGCAACCGGCAAATGAACTCTGCCATAAACTTCTTTTGATTCTTTGTCGAAACAAGGGTGTTTGCTTATATCTTTCATACCTATGCAATTTTATTTTCATAAATACTTGTATCCAACCGTTGAGCTTTCCTGTTTATATTCCAGAAGAGCATTTGCAATCCTATCATACAATTCCTGGGTTCCACTATAAGCCAGATGACTTATTCTTTGAGCCCCAAATCTGTCGTGAACGGGAAACCCAACCCTTACAAGAGGTATTTTAAGAGAACTGGCTATATAATATCCTTTGCTGTTGCCAATCATAATATCGGCTCCGATATTTCCGGCGATTTCCGATAAATCCTCGAAATCAGCATCTTCACTAACAGTGCAGACAGGTTCTTTTGAATCGATCATTTCGTTCAAACTGGAACTTAGTTTTCCGCTATTACCTCCACTTATGGCAAGTACTACTTTAATTCCTGTCTCGGACAGGAACTTTGTAAGTGCAATAACCAGATCTTCTTCGCCGTATACAATTGCTCTTTTTCCAAACATTATTTTATGTCCATCGACATACGAATCAATTAATCTTCCCCTTTCTTTTTTATAGATTTCGGGGATTTCTCTGCTGGAAAGTTTTTGAAGGATGTCAAAAAATTTATCCGTCTCATTGACACCAATAGGCAGGCCACATTGAAAGCAGACCACACTAAATCTCTCCGATAAGTATTCTCCTGCAGTATAATTATATTTGGTATGATTCTTAATACTTCCTGTCTGTGTTCCCCTATTAAAAACATGACCAAACTCAATCGATGCTTTAGCATTTGCAGCTTCTCTGATTAAATCTACAGAAGTACCTCCCTCAGGAAGCTTTTTATATTCTTCCCAATATGGGTTGTCGGCCGACTCGCTGTAATCGGGGACCATGATATATTTTATTCCGAAACGGTTAAATATCTGTTTAAGATGCCTCATATCGGCCGGTGAAACAAAGCCAGGGAAAATATTTACAGCATCGTTGCTACATGTTTTATTGGCAAGAGTTTCAATTATCGATTTAACAGTTTCATGATACCCTTCGGAATGCGTTCCCTGGTAACTTGGGGTACTGGTGTGTATGAAATCGGGCAATTTAACATCTTTATTTTCGCTTCTGTAATCTCTTATAAGGCGTTTCACATCTTCTCCAATAGTCTCACTCAAACAGGTTGTAGCTATACCAATTACCTCCGGGTTGTATTGACTGATTATATTTTTTATAGCATCGTTAAAGTTTTTTGCCCCGCCGAAAATTGCTGTTTCTTCACTGAAACTCGACGATGCGATATCAAAAGGCTCGCGGAAATGACTGATTAGATAGCGTCGAATATAGGTTGCACAACCCTGAGAACCATGAATGAGAGTGATACAGTTTTTTAATCCTTTGAAAGCCATTGATGCACCAAGCGGCGAACAGAGCTTGCAAGCATTTCGGGTTGCTGTATAACTCGATTTCTTTATTTTAATATGACTTTCCATTTCATTTCATTTTATTTGTTTCGACACGCTCCATTCCTAGACTATTGGGTTGCAAAAAAGATCATGATTCCTGTTTTTTAACAAATTGCCAAACCGGACTATTTATCGTCGAATACACCTCGGCAGCAAAATTGAGCATGCCCTGATAACCGGCTAATGCTTCTTTTCTTTCATGATTATGGTCGCAAAAACCTATACCCATTTTGAAAGCAATCGGCCTTTCTTTTACACCTCCAATAAGCAGGTGTGCCCCGGTTAATTTTACAAATGACGAAAGTTCATTCGGATTGGAGTCATCAACAATAATTGTATCTTCGTCGCATAGCTCTGTTAAAAGCTTGTAATCGTCGCTATTACCCGATTGTGATCCGACTACAACCGTTTTAACACCGAGCAAACGCAGGGCCTTTACCAATGATATTGCTTTAAATGCACCACCTACATAAATGGCCGCTTTTTTCCCTTCTAAACTTTTGCGATAGTCAGCCAAAACCGGCAATATCTCTTGTAATTGTTCACGAACAAGTTCCCGGCTCTTGTCCATCATATCTTTATCTTTAAAGAATGTTGCTACCTCGTAGAGTGCATCAGACATATCTTCAATTCCGAAATAAGATACTTTCATGAAAGGGATACCATATTTTTCTTTCATGTGTTTAGCCAGATACATCATTGAACCCGAACATTGTACAATATTCAATGATGCTTTATGGGCATTACAGATATCGTTAATTC
>JAHEEB010001067.1 GCA_024640925.1 Bacteroidota bacterium
CAATCAGATTTTTATCTTTGTTTTTTAATGGAAAGTGTTGTAATAGGAATAAGTGGCGGAATTGATAGTGCTGTTTCAGCCTTCTTGTTAAAGAAACAGGGCTTTGAAGTTTATGGTTTGCATCTGAATATTTTTCAAAGTAAGGAAGATAATAAAACCATCGAAAAAATATCGGAGATTTTAAAAATATCCATTGAAATCAGAGATGTCTGTGAGCAGTTTAAAGAAACTGTACTTTCATATTTTATCGAAGAACACATGACAGGCAATACACCAAGTCCATGTGCTATTTGTAATCCTCGTTTTAAATGGAAACTTCTTGAGGAATATGCCAATATAAAAAAGGCAAAATACATATCGACAGGTCATTATATTCAAAAGACCAATGATAATGGGAAATGGTTTCTCATGAAGGGCCTTGATACGACGAAGGATCAGTCGTATTATCTATGGGGCTTGTCACAACAGATTGTCAGCAGAATGCTTAATCCATTGGGTTTCTATACAAAAACAGAAACCAGAAAGATGGCAGAAGAAAACGGGTTAGAATTCTTATTAGACAAAAAAGAAAGTATGGGTCTATGTTTTGCCATGAATAAAGATTATAACAAGGTGCTAAATAACTATATACCCGGAATTTCGAATATCGGTTCCGGAAATATTGTAGATAAAACCGGAAAAATTATTGGTACTCATAATGGATACATTTATTACACCATCGGTCAGAAGCGCGATTTAAACTTTCATAATGGTGAAAATTTTTATGTGACAGGAATTGATGCCTTGAATAACATTATAATTGCCGGAATGCAGGAAGAACTCTGGAAAAATGAATTCGAAATAAAAGACAGTGTTTTTGCCGATGAAAAAACCTTGAACAGGATAGACCCTATTCAGGTAAAAATCCGGGGAATAGGTATAAATCCGCAAGGCAATTGTAAAGTGCTTGCCCTTTCGGAAAACAGATATCGTGTTACACTTGAACAGCCTGCTTATGCGATAGCGCCAGGACAACCGGCAGTATTCTATAACAACGAAATATTGCTTGGTGGAGGGTTCGTGTGTCTGAATGATTAGTTTTATACTGTTCGTTTTCGTGCAATCAGTGTCCAATAACTAACAGGATAGATGGTTAATTGTTTTGTATATATGTTTTATTATCATTCTATTAGAATACTTTGGCGTGAAAAATGTAGTTTTATTTTTGCACCAGCATTTGACACCTAATATGAAACAAATTTTATCTTTTTTGTTTGTATTCCTTATTCCATTTAGTATTCAGGCACAACCCCGTTCTTATAATACAGAGAGAATAAAATCGGAACCACCACAAATTGATGGCATTATCAACGAACCTGCATGGGATGCCGCCGAATGGACAGGCGATTTTATTCAGAGAACTCCTTACGAGAAACAGAAACCTTCACAACCAACTGAATTTAAAATTGTATATGACGATCGCAACCTTTATGTCGCTCTTAAGATGTACGATTCATCTCCCGATAGTATCATTCGTCGTATGTCACGTCGCGATGGTTTCGAAGGCGACTGGATTGAAATAAATATTGATAGTTATCACGATAAGCTTACAGCTTTTTCATTCACTGTAACTGCAGCAGGTGTAAAAGGAGATGAGGCAATTACAAATGATGGAGATTGGGATTCGAGCTGGGATCCGATCTGGTATGTTAAGACCAGTATTAATAAGGAAGGTTGGGAAGCCGAAATGTGTATTCCTCTTTCTCAATTAAGATTTGGCAAACAATCAGAATATGTTTGGGGGCTTCAGGTAAACCGCCTTATTTATCGGAAAGGGGAACGTTCCTGCTGGCAATTTATTCCTCCAAATGCATCAGGATGGGTTCATAATTTTGGGGAAATGACGGGCATTAAAGACATTCTCCCTAAAAAACAAAAGGATCTTACTCCTTATGTTCTTGGAAAGTATGAAAGCTATGAGAGAGATAAGGACAATCCATTTTCTGAAGGAAGAGAATTTGGTGGGGCTGTCGGACTCGATGGTAAATTTGGTCTTACCAATGATTTAACTCTCGATTTCTCTATTAATCCCGATTTTGGTCAGGTAGAAGCTGATCCATCGGAGGTAAACCTGACAACCTATGAAACATTCTTCCCTGAGAAACGCGCCTTTTTTATTGAAGGCAAAAACATACTCAGCCATCAGATA
>JAHEEB010000320.1 GCA_024640925.1 Bacteroidota bacterium
TAAACAAGATGCCTCCGCTACGGATTTGCTCAAGAGCCACCTGATTTAAACGTTTGTATCCCTGAAGCGCATTGTGCAAAACATTTTGATGTTTGGCAAAAGCTGGTGGATCAAGGATGATGAGATCATATTTGTCCCGAATGTTATTCATAAAAGAAAAAGCATCCATTGCAAATGCTTCATGGGGTGCATCTTTAAAATTCAGATCTATATTCCTTTTTACCATTTCTATTGCTTTCTCCGAACTGTCTACAGAGTGAACTAATCTGGCTCCACCTTGTAAAGCATAAGCAGAAAATCCGCCAGTATAACAAAACATATTCAACACATCACGATTTGCAGAGTATTTCTGAAGCAGACTTCTGCTTTCTCTTTGATCAATAAAAAAGCCTGTTTTTTGTCCCTCTGTCCAGTTAACATTAAACTGAAGGCCATTTTCCAGAACCATTCCATGGTTTGTTTTTCCTATAAGGTGTTCGTTTTTAACTTCTATGGGTGCTTTATGAGGCATGGTTTGCTCACTTTTATCATAAATCGATTTAAGCTTATCCCCATATATTTCCTGTAGAATTTGAACCAGCCAGCCACGAATAATGTACATTCCCACGGAATGCATTTGAATTACAGCTGTATCGTTATATATATCGATAATTAAACCTGGCATTCCATCACCTTCGGCATGAACCAGACGATAAACGTTTGTGTTGCCATTATCTGCAAGTCCAATTACTTGACGTAACAGGTACGCCTTTTCAATTTTGCTTTTCCAGAAAGCATAGTCTGGTTCTATATTTTCGAAACAAAATAACCGGATAGTAATTGAACCTATCTGGTAATGCCCCAAAGCGAGGAAATTGTCCTTGTTATCGAAAACTTCAACTACATCCCCTTCAGCAGGGAGACCATTAATATTTTTAATTGCTCCTGAAAAAATCCAGGGATGAAATCTAAAAACTGACTGATCTTTTCCCGATTTAAGGATAATTCTTGTTCTTTCGCCTGCCATAATTTAATTGCTTAATTTTTGATGAATTTCGTAACAAACCCACGCATCGGTGGCTGCATATTCTATTTGAGCATTGGTAAGGGTTTCTGCCTCCCAATTCGATGTCTGTTGTCTTTTACTGATTTTAAATCCCAGGATGTTGGCTGCCAGTTTACGCAAACTATTATCCATAATGCCAAACTCTTTTACATACGGCTGTAAATCAATAAAGCCAGCTGGTTCAAAAGGACTAATTTTACGAAGAGAGGCAATATCGTCGTGAATAGCAACTCCAATTTTACACACACGCGGGTCAGAAAGAATTTTTCTGAGAACATTTGGTAAACCAATCTTATTCAACCTGAAAAGAAATACGTTCGACGATGTAGCCAGTTGGAGCAGTGATACTTTATTAGATACCCCTTTCTTGAAAGCAGGCTTTGTTTCTGTATCAAAGCCAAATACTTTTTCACGAAGTATAACAGTTTCCACCTCCGTCAGCTTCTCAATTGTGTCAATATAATATATTACCCCACTGAATACACCTACTGGTAAAATTGATACTTCTTCCTTCGTTACAGAAGGTTTAAAACAATTTTCATCCCTCATCCCCATATTCTTTCTGCATCCTGGAAAACCAGTTTTCTGAATCTGATTTTTTTGTTTTTATTTCCTGATCAATATCTTGTTGGATGGTTGGTGTATCGTCAAGATCAATAATAACGTACTTCAGGTGGTGCAGTACACGCATGACATTCACGATCTTCTGGCCCCAATATTGCTCAAAGGCTTGTCTGCACTCCCATATGCCATTAGCCATAACATCGTTTATACCAATACGGTATTGCATTATAAAGTCTTTTGTGTCCTGATAAATATCGGTAAAATTTTCAGCAAGGCTCAATTGAACTGGTTCGTCATTTTGTTGACGTAACCTGTCGTATATTTCTTCGAAAATATCAAATGAACCAAATTTACTACTTAGATTTTCGCGTATAGTATTATATTCAGTTTCTGTAACCGACTTTTCGTTATATTCTTCGTTGGATTCCTCAATAACCGGTAATAAAGTACCTTTCAGATAAAGCAAAGGTAAAAGCCTGTGAGCTCTGTCTACAAAATCAGAAAGTGTAAGTTCATCGCTATTCTCGATGAATTTGCAATACTCGTTGGCAACTGTCACAAACTCAATAGTATTCTTTGAAAATACCGGGTCATTCAACAAATCCATAAAAGGAATTTTTCACAAAGGTAATGGTTTTATTGAGTGGGTAGAAAAAAGAAATTAAAAATGATGAATTTGATTAATGCTTTTTTTTTTAATTTTTAACTGAGTTTATTGCTTGTAGTTAAAGATGGAAGGTTGTTCATTTATACATTTAAACAACCGCCCTTTGAAAATTATATTAATCTTTTACTCAATGTACACAAAGGCCATATTTTTTAAGTAATAGGTATATTTATAAAGATATGTTGAGAGTATTGATACAGGTTTATTTTTGCTTTCTGATGATGTCCAAAAAGCATATCCATATGAACTTAAATAACCATCTTCACTTCGTGACCCGGATTGTGTTAGATTGAAACCAATAATTGTATTAGTTAATGGATTTGGGGATTCAAAAATATTGAAATAATCATTCAACATGTTACTTACATGCCATCCTTCTGGGGCAATGTTGCGTGCATCAGTCAGTTTAGCCTGAAGAAATTTCGATGTATTTAAATCGACAACAGTTACAGGAACTTTCAATATATTAATTTCTTTTATTGGAAACCATACAATTCCAAAATCACTGCACGAATAACTTTCTATGGTTATTACTTCAATATTTACCTTGATTGATTTTTTTCAACAGAGAAACTGATGGGGATTGGTGTTGTTACAACTTTTGCAAGTTAAGAACCCGCGGTAGGTGCTGCAAAAATTATATTGTTTTTTGATTTGGCAATAAGAAATTCTGTTATACTATATGAACCTGGAGCTAACAGAATTTTCTGGCTATAATAATATCCATTTAGTACATATAAATTCAATTTGGATGAATTATAAGTCGTTTGGCTTTGGTCAGAATTTTTAATTTTGATCTTCCTCAGCTTCTTCTTTCTAGCAGCTATAGAAGAAGTGCCCAATGAGCAAAAGGGAACTAATAACAAAAATGTTGAATTTTGTTTTCATAAAATTTAGATAAATGCTTGAAAAGAATTGGGAAAGATTCTTGTGTATCTTCTTTTAATCAACTTTCTGATTTAGGAAATAAAATATCGACTTGTGAAAAGTTTAATAAAAAGACCTTTGATTAAAGGATCTTCTGTTTTTTTTAGTCAAATAGTAGTTTTAGAAAATATCGTTTTTGGATTTTGGTCGCTTATCTTCCTGCCAGGAAAACCCTTTAAGCTTCATTTCATTTTCGGGTGCTTGTAATAGAGGATATAGTACTGATTTTGGTTCAGTGTAAAATCTAATTCTTGTTGGATTATTGTTTTTAATGTAGATTTTCATATTTGAGCATTCGCTCTTATTTACTCCTATAATCTCATTTTTATCTTTAGGGAAATATATAGTTTGACTGTTACCAATGACATCGACCCGATGAAGTTGGTTGTCGGTGAAGTAACATACCATGTTTTTGCCTTTAATCTGGTTAAAGTAATTCGTATCCTGTTGACTTACCATAAAAGCTGTTCCATTAAGTTTCATTCGCTCCATTTGCTGATTTTTTGTAAACATCTCAATTTGATCAGCAGTGAGTTGGCTTTTATTGGTCCATAGTATAGGATCGCCGTACATACGACCAATAGAATCTGAGAAAGTATATATCAGGGAGTCGCATGCCCCCTGCATATCCTTTCGGAAAAACTTTACCTGATAATATGCCTGCAATATTTTCTTTCCTGTTGTATCGGGAAAGGTTTTCAAGGTATCGGCGTGCAAAAAAAGAGAATCACCCTCAGATATTTGTATAAACTGAGCTTTATCTGTTAAAAATGCATATTCGGTAAGCTCGTTGTATTTGGCATTGTTACCGGTAAGAATTATGTCTTTTTTGTGATCAAAAATCCGCACATTATTTTTTGCTGTGCCATTACCGGTTTTTTTATCATAGTAAATATAATCGCTGTATATCGTCTGGTTTTTATTTTTCACCCAGGCATTTTTCTTCAGCTCCGATACATCTTTAATGGTATTGTACCAACCATTTTCGCAATAAATATGACTGCTGTCGCTGATAATATCGGTAGGCCCAAAGAAAAAAGCGGTTCTCGTTTCAGTATGATATTTCATAGTATCCGAATATATTTTATAATCCGGATTTATTACTACAACACTATCGCGAAAAAATATTGATTTCTCTCTTGTGTAATAATAGCCTTTTTGACTTTCAATGGTATTCTCACTATTAACGATATGAGCATGGTTTGTGTAATATCCAACCGCATTGGCCATATCGTAATCAAGCTTATCGGTTGTGAGGGTTGTGCCCCGGTTAACCAACTTTACGTTGCCCAAAACGGTTGCCTGTTTTGTTTTTCCATCATAATGAAGGGTATTTCCGTATACATGCACCGTATCGCCCTGGTTGATGAAAATATTGCTAAATGCATCGAACATATTCGATCCGGAATAGTAATAGGCACTATCGCAATACATTTTTGCATTGCCATGAGTAAACATAACATCGCCTATTAGTCGTTGGGCACCATTTCCAATATTCTTATTTACCTCAATATATTGAGCTTGATAACGAATCTGTGCACCATCCTGGGCAATGGATCGAAACGAATAAAGAACGATTAAAAAAAATAGTATAAAGAAACGAATAGTTGCTCTAAACATTATTTTTTCCAGGCTTTGTTATTAAAATTACATTCGGCATAGGGCGATTCGAGTCGCATATATGTTTCTTTTGCTTTATTAGTTACCCATTCCTCGATAACTTCGTTTTTTTTCTGTTGCATTGTCATATTCTTTAACAGATCGAAATCTTGTTTCAGATTTGCTTTATGTGGATCGGTTCTCGATTTTAGCTGAACTATTTTGTAAACGGTTTTATTTTTATCGTCTTTTGATTCATATGGTTCAGAAATTTGACCGATTTTAAGATTTCTTATCACATAATATTCCGCGGTAGAGAAATCATCAATATGAAATTTAGAGTTTTGAGTAGCGGGATTTACCCTCAAGCCGCCGCCAAGACGGGAATCTTCGTCCATTGAATAATACATAGCAGCCTTTTCGAAAGTAATGCTATCGAGTTGTACAATGCGCGAAATGCTGTCGAGCCTGTTAACCACCTTTGTTTTTGATTCAATGCTAATTTTAGGTGTTAAAAGGATATTCTTGGTATGTACACGATCCTCAGTCTTTTCAACTAAATATATCAGATGATATCCAAATGTCGATTCAACGATTTTTGAGACCTGTCCGGGTTTGAGAGAGAGAGCGGCTTTAAAATATGCAGGATCAACGTCATTTTTTGAAACCCAGCCAATATCGCCTCCTTTTGAAGCAGAAGGATCTTCGGAGTAAAGAACAGCCATAGTTGAAAAATTCTCTCCATTTAACACTCTCTCGCGAAACTTCAACAATTTTTCTTTTACTTCAAATATTGCCTGATCACTTATTTTTGGGTAAATGCAAATCTGGTTGATTTCAATTTCAGATTCTATATTTGGAATGCTATCCTTGTTCAGGTTGCTATAAAATTCCTTTACCTCCGAAGGAGTAACAGAAATTCCTTTTACAATCTCAGCCTGCATTTTTTGCATTAGTATCTGGTCACGAACGGCATCGCGCATGTCTTCCTTTATTTCAAGTATTGATTTCCCAAAATATTCAACCAGCTTTTCTTCTGTTCCAATTTG
>JAHEEB010001068.1 GCA_024640925.1 Bacteroidota bacterium
TAACAAACTGTAAGTTATACAAAGCAGCTGATAAAGTTTTCCAGATCAATGCTCCATGTAATTTTAAAATGAACAATGTATATTGCGATGACTTCGGTAAAGTAGTTCGCCAGAATGGTGGTACTACATGGCAATGCAACATTTATTTTAATGGCGGCACATTTAAGAATGGAGACGAATGTTTAGCTCGTACAGATAGCAAAACAACACAAATCCGCTATCGTAACATGACCGTATCGAATGTTCCAACATATTGGATTGTTCCTTCCACATCACAGGTTAAAACATATTAATGATATAAACGGTTTTAGTTATTAATTTAAGGCTGTCTGAAAAAGGCAGCCTTTTTTATTTGTTTTAGGGTTGCAAAGATTTTTTACTATATTCGCTCAGTAACTTATTGTCAAGATGCATATCAGATTCTAGTAAAATATTATTTTAGAGACAGAAATCTGTTTCATGGTATCTCTACCAGATTTTTTCTTCTTTAAAAAGAATAATTCATTACAATATTTATTTAAAAATAAGTTACTATGACTCTTACAGCGCAGCAAATCACATATATTCATCCGAACAAAAATTTATTATTTCAGAATATAAGCCTGACATTAAACGAACACGACAAAGCAGCTTTAATTGGTAATAATGGAATTGGAAAATCTACTCTGCTCAAAATTTTATGCGGTATCCTTACTCCGGCTCAAGGTATAATTAAAAGCGAAACAAAACCTTATTATATACCACAACATTATGGCCAATACAATAATAATACAATAGCTGAGGCTTTGAATGTCAGCCAGGTTCTGAATGCTTATTACAAAATACTTAACGGAGAAATGGCTGAAAAATACATAAATATCCTGAATGATGACTGGACCATAGAAGAAAGATGCAATCAAGCGCTTTCGAGATGGGGATTATCAGGATTGCCGTTAACTCAAAAGATGGAAACATTAAGTGGCGGTGAGAAAACCAAGGTTTTCCTTGCCGGAATCATGATCAATACTCCAAAAATTGTTTTCCTCGACGAACCAACAAACCATTTGGATACAGAAGGAAGAAATGAGTTATACAATTTTGTGAAAACGTGTGATAATTCACTCCTGATTGTAAGTCACGACAGGGTATTACTTGAGATGCTGGATCTCATATATGAGTTCGATAAGCGTGGCATTACCCTTTATGGAGGAAACTACAGCTTTTATAAAGAGCAAAAGGAAATTGAAAATAACGCCCTTTATAATAAACTGGAAGAAAAGGAGAAATCGTTACGTAATGCCAAAAAAATTGCACAAAAAACGTTTGAAAGAAAACAACGACAGGACGAAAGAGGTAAAAAAATGCAGGATTCATTACCCAGGATAGCTATAAAAAGAGTTACAAACAGGGCTGAAGCCAGCTCTGCAAAGCTGAAAGAAACCCATGAGGGAAAAATTGGTACTATGTCGGCTGATCTGACAGAAATCAGACAGCAATTGCCAAACAAAGGCGAAATGAAAATGGACTTTGAGAATTCGGCTTCTCACACAGGAAAAATACTGGTAAAAGTCGAGGATATGAATTTCGGATATAATAACCAGTTGTTATGGCCCGGAGCTTTATGTTTCGAAATCAGATTGGGCGAAAGAATAAACCTACAGGGAAATAATGGCTCGGGGAAAACAACCTTGATAAAATTAATTCTGGGCGATTTGTTACCTGAAACAGGTAAAATTATGCGTTCGGATTTCCGCGCGGCATATATCGATCAGGATTATTCTATAATCGACACCAGCCTTTCGGTATACAATCAAGCCCAACAATATAATAATGATAACCTGGAAGAACACGAAGTAAAAATACGTCTAAACCGGTATCTTTTTGGAAAAGAAACCTGGGATAAACCCTGCAGTGTTCTCAGCGGCGGCGAAAAAATGAGGCTGACCTTATGTTGTTTAATGATCAGTAGTAAAGCCCCCGATATATTTATTCTCGACGAACCTACAAATAATCTTGACATTCAAAATATTGAAATACTTACATCGGCTATAAAGGAATATAAAGGGACTGTAATAGTAGTATCGCACGATATTTCATTCCTTGAAGAAATAAATATTACCCGGGAAATATCGCTCTCGGAAACATTTACAGATCATATTATTTATGATTGAAGTCTTTGAGGATATTACTCAAACATCTTCTTT
>JAHEEB010000321.1 GCA_024640925.1 Bacteroidota bacterium
AACGTATTGTCATGATAACTAAAAATAAAACATCAATTAAGTATTTGGGGATCTATTTACTTGTAATTCCTCTTTTAAGTTTGCTTTTGTTTTCCTTCTCACAGAGCAATTATACTAGTGCTCTGGCTCCGATAATTAAAATAGTGGATATTGAAGATGAATATCTTCCAACAATATACCCAGTGGATGTAACAAAAGTTAACAAAACCAGTGGATATGGGGAGAGGATTGACCCTATTTCGAAGAAAAAACAATTTCATTATGGAATAGACTTTGCACTTCCGGAAGGAGAAGAAGTAATGGCTACGGCTAAAGGGATTGTTTACGAAGCTAAATTTGATATCGAAAAGAAGAAAGGTAATTACATTGTTATCAAACATAATGATGCGTACTCGACATTTTATTCCCACTTAAAAAGCATGGCTGTTAAAACAGGAGATCACATAGAAAAAGGTCAGGTAATCGGATATGTTGGATGTTCTGGCAGATCAACTGGTCCACATTTGCATTACGAAATACATAAAAAAGGAGAAAAAGTAAATCCACAGGATTATCTGACCAAATAACAAAATAGAAGAAACTGTCCAAAAAGTTATATCCGAGTGAATTAACCACAAAAATTAAGCCTCAAAGATTCACAAAGTTTTTATTAGTGATACCTTTGTGTTTTAGAGTCTTCGTGGCTATTTATCAACTTTTTGGACAGCCTCTTTTTATTATAAAATCAATCTCATGAAACATATTTTTCTGATACTGTTCGCAGCTTGTATTTCTATTACCATGAAAACCGGGCAAAAGCCAGAGAAACCTTGTATCGCATTTTCTTTTGATGATGGAAATCCAAATGATATTCTTAACTACAAGGGAGAAAAATGGAATGCAATAATTGTTGATCAGCTGAAAAAATACAATATCAAAGCTGTGTGGTTTGTTGCTGCCAAAAAACTTGATAATGAAAAAGGAAAGCTCCTTTTGCAAAATTGGAACAACGAAGGCCATATTCTGGCAAATCACACATACAACCATGTGAACTACAACGATTCGCTGGTGACTTATACTGATTTTATCAATGAAATTCATCGATGCGATTCAATTATTAGTGGGTTCAGCAACTATCAGAAAATTTTCCGGTTTCCTGTATTAAAGGAAGGAAACACTATTGCTAAAAGAGATAGTGTACGATTTTTTTTGCAGCAAAATGGATATAAACAAGGTTGGGTTACTATCGATGCATCTGACTGGTATATTAATATGAGACTAATTCGAAGACTTAAGCAAGATCCCAATGCTGATATCAGCGCATTCCGCAATTTCTATGTATCACACATGTTTGAACGTGCCGAATATTACAATAACCTGTCAAAAGAGTTAAATCACCGTGAGATTAAACATACCATATTAATACATTTTAATCTTACATCGGCCTTGTTTCTAACCGATTTAATTGAAAAGTTTAAAGCAGAAAGCTGGGAGATTACAAATTATAGCGAAGCCATAAAAGACCCGATATATAAAGAATTGCCAACTTCAATGCCTGCCGAACAAAGCCTCATCTGGTCAATGGCTCAACAAACCGGAAAATATGACAATTTATTGAGATATCCGGGCGAAGATGGCGATTACGAAAAAGACAAGATGGATAGGTTAGGATTGTGATTTTAATTACCTCTCAAATATTTTTTTTTAATGCAAATAACAGATAAACACAACAGTGGAATAGATGTTCTCCGCGGATTGGCTATTTTATCGGTAATATTGCTCCATATTCAAATAAGGGTACCTTTTACCGATACTTTTTTGGGCAAATTGATGCCCGAATCGATTTACAAAATTATATTCCGTAGCGGTTATTACGGGGTTTGTATATTTTTTGTAATCTCTGGTTTTCTTATAACAACTTCATCTCTAAACAAATGGGAATCCATTGACAAGCTGAGTCTGCGAGGTTTTTATACCATGCGCTTTGCCCGCATTATGCCTTTGCTTGTAGCCTTGCTGCTTGTTCTTTCAGTGCTTCACCTGGCTGGATTAAAAGGTTTTGTAATCAATCATGACCAAACATCTTTAGGAAGGGCAATTTTTGCAGCTCTTACTTTTCATATTAACTGGCTGGAGATAAAGACAGGCTATTTACCAGGTTCCTGGGATGTTCTCTGGTCTTTGTCTATTGAAGAAGTGTTCTACCTGTTTTTCCCTCTTGTTTGTCTATTAATTCGAAAAGAATGGCTTTTTGGTATTTTAACATTTGTGTTCTTAATTATTTCGCCCTTTGCCCGTACCGTATGGTTTCTTGGCTATGGATTTGAGGAACCGGATCATAATCATTTTGCATATCTCGATGCTATTTCCCTAGGATGTCTGGCTGCAATTATTGCCAAAAGAGTGGAAATTAAAAAGTCATATTTAACATGTATTGCTGTTCTAGGGCTGGCTATGATGTTACTGATACTAATCTTTCGTTCAATAGCCAGATCAATGCATTTGGGACAAACCGGGCTAAATGTTACTGTATTAGCTATTGGTACAGCATTAGTACTTATCTGGATGCAGAAACGATTCGCACATGGGCAGCAGGTGCCGGGAAGATATACCAGATTGTTTCGTTTCTTTGGCCGTAACAGCTATGAGGTTTATCTTACGCATATGTTTGTTGTCTATATATTCTGTGAAGTATATTATGCATTAAACCTTTCCGGTGAATGGGCATGGGCTCTCTATATTTCTATAATTTTTTTCTCAGGAACATTGGGAGAGTTGGTAGCAAAATATTTTTCAACCCCATTAAACAAGATGCTAAGAGTACGATTAAAACCAGTTGTTGGTAACAAAAAATAAAAGTAGAGGTGAGTCACAGTTTAAAAAAATGATATTTTACAGTATCTTGTAAAAGATTTTTAGTTTAATTTATACTTTAATTAATTGGTAATTGAAGTATAGTACTTTTTAACTATTCATACTTCATTGTATAAATTGTATTCTATGATTAAAATTGGTTCGAAAAGTACTATTTTGTTTATTTGCCTGGCCTTTCAGGTTAGCGCGTTTTCACAACTCAGACTCGATGATATTGTGATGGATCAGATTTCCCAGAAGAAAGTAAGACAATATATAGAGTACCAGATTGAAGATAACAAGCATTTGTTTAATCAGATACATCCTTCCTGCACGGCAAGTATTGATTTATCGGCTTATCATAAAAATATAAGGGATTATATTCTAAAAGATAATATACAGAAAGTATGGTTCGGATATTTGTCGGCCAATCCAACACAATCGTGGAATGGCAGAAAGGTTTCTTTTGGACTTTTGCTCAATAAGTATCCTGAAAATATTTTTTATAACAACGATCAGATTGCTGGTGTGGATACCGGACAAGTTTATTATGTCAATTTAAAGCTAATGGAAGGGATGTACAATTTGCCAGTAGCATTTGAGATTGTCAGAGTTGATAACAATTCCAAGGTTATTGAATTCAGCTATTTAGAGGGCAACAAATCAACCGGGTTGCAGCGAATTGAATTTTTTGATTTGGGTAATGACTACACAAAAATTATACATACCAGCTTTTACAAAAGCGATTCAGAATTTCGTGACAAATGGTTATATCCTCATTTCCATAAGAAGATTATTAACGATTTTCACAGGAATATGAGAAAGCTTTTGGGTGTATAGAGAAATGGAGAGATCCTATTTATCCCTGGTGAGCAGCTCGTTATAAGTTCTGTTCTTTCGAACAATAAAATTAAACACCATGCTGTGTTTGTATATCTGTCCAACTTCCTCAGCTTTTACCAGCCTGGCAAACTCTCTTCTTTTCCGGTGAGTAGCAAAAATGTTGCAATAAAAATGCAAATGAGCTTTAAAAACAGCCCAGAAGAAGCCAAACGAAAATTTTGCCAGGTAAACCAATGCCGAAGTACCATCGAGCACTAACCGAACAAAGATTATTGGTATCAGGCGAGACCTTGACAGGTTTTTCTGAAGCAGGAACAGATTATTTCTGTAATTCAAATATAGCTTTACCGGATTATTGTTTGGAAGAGTTCCTCCCCCCACATGATATACAACAGACGATGGAATTACCATTATTTTATACCCCATCCTTTTCAACCGCCAGCAAAGGTCGATCTCTTCCATATGTGCAAAGAACTTTTCGTCAAACTTACCAGCGGAACGAAAAGCTGAAGCCCTAACAAATAAACAGGCTCCCGATGCCCAGAAAATTTCAGTATTATCATTATACTGGCCCTGGTCCATCTCTACTTTTGATAAAACCCTTCCTCTACAGAAAGGATAACCGTATATATCAATAAATCCACCTGCGGCTCCTGCATATTCAAATTCTTGTTTATTATCATACGCCAGGAGTTTAGGCATTGCCGCCGCAACGTCGGGGTGAGAATCCATGTAATCAAGAATAGTATGGAGCCATCCTGCTGTTACCTCAACATCCGAGTTTAACAAAACATAGTAATCTGCATCAATTTGATCCAATGCCCGATTATATCCTCCGGTATATCCGTAATTAGCATCAAAGACCATTATTTCAACCTGTGGATACTTTTCTTTTAAAAAAACAATTGAATTATCGGTGGAGCCATTGTCAGCAATAATGATTCTTACACCCTCTCCTTTTGTATTTTCGATGACAGAAGGCAGGAATTTCTCCAAATGATTTCTACCGTTCCAGTTTAAAATGACAATAGCTGATTTACCCATCTAATATTTGAAATTATACAGAAACATGTTGTTTATCTTTTTTATGTTTCCAACGTTTATGAGACCAAAGATAATATTCCGGTTGATATTTTATTTGTTCTTCCAAAAGTCTGATGTACTTTTCCGTTATTTCGAAATCTGATGTTGCCTTTGGATTTTCCGATATCATCCTATAGGTTGCCTGGTAATAACCCCTTTTAATTTTTTTAGTATCAATAAAAACAACTGGCAAATCAAACTTTTTGGCAAGTTTCTCTGGACCAGTAATCACTGGGGTATCCTGATTCAAAAAGTTTGTCCAGTAATGAATTTCACTTTTCATTGGACGTTGATCACCAACTGTATAAAGTATTATCAGGTCATCGTTTTTCTTCGAGTCAATTATTACCCTGAGTGTCTGCTTCATGGGAACAGGAATACTGCCATACCTGTTTCGAAGATGTATAAACAACCCATCGAATATTTTATTTGACAATGGTTTATAGATACCAATATAAACATGAGGCAGCTGATGCCATCCAATAGCAGCCCATTCCCAGTTTCCATAATGTGTAGTAAGAAGTATCAGTGATTTACCCTTGGCATATATCTCTTGAACCAACTCTGGATTTGTGGTTTTGTATCTATGGGTAACCTCACTCATACTCATATTCAACATATAAATACTTTCGAAAAAGTAATCGCAAAGGTGCCTGTAAAACTTCTTTTCAATAGCTTTTCGTTCATTTCTATCTTTTTCAGGAAATGATTTCTTTAAATTTTCTGAGACCACCTTTCTTCTGTATCCAACCAGATAATAAATGATATAATATAAACCTGAGGAAAGGAAATAAATAAACCGAAGTGGCAACAAAGAAAAAAGCCATAAGGGAGAAAGGATTATTTTATCAGATATTTTGAGCATTTGTTATTAATCATCGATTCATAAATTTACCAACTATTTGTTAAAACTCATCGGTAATAAGCATTTACAGCTTCCGGGTAATTTCTAAGGTTTCTTTATAAAAGGAAATAACTGTTTTACTCTTTTAATTATGAAATTATACAGAAACATCCTGTATTTCCCGTTTATGTTTCCAACGTTTATGTGACCATAGATAATATTCCGGTTGATATTTAA
>JAHEEB010000322.1 GCA_024640925.1 Bacteroidota bacterium
ACCAGAAGGTGCAAAGGAATATATCAAACAACATGCTGCTGTGTGGCCAGGGGTATTAAAAATGATTAAAGAATGCAACATCTCGAATTACTCTATTTATGTAAAGGATTATTTGCTATTTGCTTACTTCGAATATACCGGAAACGATTTTGACAAGGATATGAAAAAGATGGCCGAAGATTCCGAAACCCAACGGTGGTGGGATGTTGTCAGACCATTAACAGAACCCGTAGAAACCAGAAAACCAGGTGAATTCTGGGCTGATATGGAAGAAGTTTTCCACTGCGATTAAAAATTAAAGAACCAGTTTTTATAAAAAGTTTCAGGAATATTACTGATGCTTTTTTCTTAATCTGGTTGGTGAATCACCCATCTTCTGGGTGAAAATACGTGTGAAATAAAAGTTCGACTGAAACCCCATTTCATAAGCAATCTGTTTTATGCTCATATTGGTCGAAATCAGCAAATCTCGGGCTTTCTGAAGTCTGAGTTTAAGGTGATATTGAGCGGGCGATAATCCTGTGTATTTCTTAAAAACTCTTCTGAAATGTGAATACCCGATATTTGAATCTTTTGCTAACTGCTCCACATTAATATTAACATTCAGGTTTTCTCGCAAAGCAAGACAGGCTTTTCTTATTTTGCGTTCAATATCCCTGCCACTAAATTCTTTGTTTTTGTTTATAGAAAGAATATTGCTTATTATGTAGAGTATTAAACCGGAACAGACTTGCTGGTAGCCAGGTTTCTCTTCTTTAATTTGTTCAATCAGTTCAGAAATCTGTTTCATAATTAAATCCTGAAAACCTATATAAATTATAGGTTTATGAGGGGAGATAAATGTTTCCTGAAAAATATTCTTTGTGAAATCCCCAAGAAAACCAATAAAATGCTCTTTCCATCCTGTTTTTTTATTAGGCTTGTAGCGGTGCCACATTCCCGGAAATAAAAACAGAACACTACCTGGTTGTATCGGATATTTGCCATTTCTGGTTTCCAATATTCCCGATCCATCTGTTATGTATATAATCTGAAATTCGTGTAATATTCTGCCATTATTCCAGTTAAAATTATAACCCACCGGGTGACCAGTTGGCGGATACGAATCATTAGGTTCAATTTGTGCATATCCTACTACATTTAAATATAACCCCCAACTTATGTCATCTGCCGATGGTGTCAGGTATTTGAAAAATATTTTTTTTGCAGGCATATTGTGTCATTTTGTGCAAAAGTATGATCAGAAAAGCTATTTTCAAAGCAGCTTATTATCAATATTTTTGAAAAATTCGGATAGATTAAATATATAGGCAGATGCAGACTGTCTTTATCATTTAAAAAATAATTACAACTAACTTACAATTTTACTATGCACGTATTATTAGGAATCATCTATCACTCCATAGGAGGATTTGCATCCGGGAGTTTTTACATGCCTTTTAACAAGGTTAAAGGCTGGAAATGGGAAAGTTACTGGATTATAGGAGGTTTGTTTTCCTGGCTTATTGTACCACCAGTGGCTGCCTACCTTACAGTTCCTGGATTTGCTGAAATTATTTCAGGTACGGCTATGCCGGTACTTCAGTTCACCTTTTTGATGGGTATATTGTGGGGCATAGGAGGGCTAACCTATGGACTGGGTGTACGTTACCTCGGTATGTCGTTAGGAAATTCTGTTGTGTTAGGCTTTTGTGCCGCTTTTGGTGCAATAGTTCCATCAATTTATTACAATTTGAACCCTACAGATGGAAAAATAACTTTTACCGATATGCTGGCCAGGCCAGGTGGTAAAATGGTTTTGTTGGGTGTGTTGATATGTATTATCGGAATTGCCATCTCGGGCAAAGCCGGTATGATGAAAGAAAAAGATATTTCACCTGAAGAATCGAAAAAGAGTGTTGCAGAATTCAGCCTTGTAAAAGGTTTAATCATTGCTGTTATCTCCGGAATTTTAAGCTCATTCATGAATTTTGGTATAGAAGCAGGAAAACCTATGGCAGAGGTAGCTGTTGCGCAAGGTTATAACCCTCTGTTTCAGAATAATGTTGCTTATGTAGTAATCCTTTGGGGTGGACTTACAACCAATCTGATATGGTGTACTATTTTAAGTCTGAAAAATAAAGCCTATACCGACTTTGTCGATAAGTCTTCACCAATAGCCAGGAATGTCATGTTTTCTGCTATCGCTGGTACAACCTGGTTCCTTCAATTCTTCTTCTATGGAATGGGCGAAAGCAAACTTGGAAACGGCGCCAGCTCATGGATACTCCACATGTCTACCATTATTCTTACTGCAAATTTCTGGGGCTTCTACCGCAAGGAATGGAAAGGGGTAAAATCAAAAACATTAACAACCATAATTATTGGTATAGGAGTTATTATTCTTTCGGTATTCCTGGTTGGTATCGGAAACTATATGGACTAAAGATCCATTTTGCTCTCATCGATTAATTTTTATAACTTAATTGGTGTTTTCAGTTTTAAAAACAGTAAAAAAATAAATGAAATTCTCAGATATTGAGGGTTCTACCAAACCATTAAAAATAATTTTATACTGATGAAAAAGGAATTTATAGAAAAGGCTTATCAAATAGCCAAAGAACAATATGCTGAATATGGTATCGATACCGATACTGTAATTCAAAAGATGAACGAAGTGGTTATCAGCTTGCATTGCTGGCAGACTGATGATGTTGGTGGTTTTGAAAAACCAGAAGCGACTTTATCGGGTGGGGGTATACAGGCTACTGGTAACTATCCTGGTAAAGCAAAGACTATTGCACAAATGAGACAGGACCTGGATAAAGTAATGTCTTTATTGCCTGGAAAACAGCGTCTCAACCTGCATGCAATTTATGGCGAGTTTGGTGGTAAACTGGTTGATCGCAACCAGATTGATGTTGAACATTTCCAGGGGTGGATTGACTGGGCAAAAGAAAGAGGCATGGGTCTTGATTTCAATGCAACTTGTTTCTCTCATCCAAGAGCCGAAGATGGATTCACCCTTTCAAGCAAAAATGAGGAAAACCGGAAGTTTTGGGTTGAGCATGTAAAACGTTGCCGGAAAATTGCTGCCGAAATGGGGAAGCAACTCGGAAAACCTTGTGTTCATAATACATGGATTCCCGATGGCTCAAAAGATGTTCCAATTGATCGAAATGGATATCGTACTCTTTTGAAAAAATCGCTCGACGAAGCCTTTTCTGCGGAGTATCCAAAGGAATTTATGAAAGATGCCATTGAAAGTAAATTGTTTGGCATAGGTGCAGAATCAATGACGGTGGGTTCTCATGATTTTTATTTAGGATATGCAGTAAAAAACAACAAGCTTATTTGCCTCGATAACGGCCATTTTCATCCAACAGAGCAGGTTGGCGATAAAATTTCTGCTTGTCTTCAGTTTGTTGATGAGATATTGCTTCATGTTACGCGCCCTATTCGTTGGGATTCCGACCATGCAGTAACCTTAAACGACGAAATTCAACTGATTGCTTCAGAAATTGTACGTAATAACTTTTTCAAAAGAGTAAATATCGGCCTCGATTTTTTCGATGCTTCAATTAATCGTATTGGCGCTTATGTTATTGGTACAAGGGCCGCACAGCAGGCATTTCTTATTGCTATGCTCGAACCTACTGAAACACTGAAAGCATATGAAGAAAAAGGTAAAAACTTCGAAAGGCTTGCTCTTCTTGAAGTGCTCAAAACCCGATCGTTCGGAGCTGTTTGGGACTATTATTGTATGGTGAACAATGTTCCTGCAGGCGGTGAGTATATTTCTGAAATTCAGAAATATGAAACAGAAGTATTGCTTAAACGTTAGTTTATTTATCCAACATGAAAAAGAATGTAATAGCCATATTCGACATTGGAAAGACCAATAAAAAATTCCTGCTTTTCGATACCGAATTAAAAGTGATTCTGCAGGAAGAGACTGTCTTTGACGAAATAATAGACGACGATGGATTTCCTTGTGACGATATTGTTAAACTGATTGCCTGGGTTAGATCGTCTATCGAGAGAGTTGCTCTGGATAAGGTTTATGAGATTACGGCTCTTAATTTTTCGACTTATGGTGCAAGTCTTGTTTATCTGAATGCAAAAGGAAAACGGATAGCCCCATTGTATAATTATCTAAGGCCAATGCCGAAAGATACTCTCAAAGGATTTTATGAAAAATATGACGGAAAAGAGGAGTTCTCAAGAAAAACAGCATCTCCGGCACTAGATATGTTAAACTCGGGGCTGCAAATCTATTGGCTAAAGAAAAATAAGCCCGAAATGTGGAAGCAGGTTAAGTTTATTTTGCACCTTCCCCAGTTCTTATGTTACATTTTTTCAGGTCAAATTGTTTCAGAATACCCATCGATAGGTTGCCACACAGCTATGTGGGACTTCGATTCCATGTCTTATCATACCTGGCTTAAAGACGAAGGCATTACGTTGCCTAAGCCGGTAAGCAACAACACCTTGTTTCACTCTAAGATAGGTGGAAACCTTATTCCTACGGGTATTGGAATTCATGACAGTAGTGCATCTCTGGTGCCATATCTGAAAGCTTTTGCCGGGCATACATTTATGCTTGTCTCCACAGGCACATGGTCCATAAATATGAACCCATTTAACAGTGAACCTCTCACCGCTGAAGAATTAGGACAGGATTGCCTCTGCTATTTGAGTGTTGACAAGCAACAGGTAAAATCTTCAAGGTTATTTCTTGGGCATATCCACGAAGTTAACGTTCAGGCACTAAGTGATTATTACAAGGTAGATCCTTCTGTTTTTTATAAACTAAAAATGGATAAAAAACTTTTGGCAGACATCTATTCAAATGATAAAAAATTGTTCTTTCCTAAAGGTGTTCCGGATAATTATTTAGCTGATATTAGTCAGTTGAAGCATTTCTCAGGATATGCAGAAGCATACCATCAGTTTATGCTGGAACTTTGTAAATTGGAAACCGATTCTATTAAATTGGTTTTTGGGAAAAACAATATAGTTGAGAATATTTATATTACTGGTGGATTTGTTAAGAATGAGATTTTCTGCTCCCTGCTTGCTACCATGATAAAGGATAAAAAAGTATTTAAGGCTGAGCTGTATAATGCAACAGCTCTTGGTGCTGCCATGGTAATAAGCAATATTGATAATTTTAAAAACATAGAAATTAACCTGGAACAATGCGATGCCCTTAAAATTTAATTATATAAGAGCTTTCTTATTTGCTCTTATATTTGCTACTATTTCTCAAGGATACAGCCGATCGAATACTGGAATTCATATAGAAATATTAAAATGTAATTATAAAGTTAATCCTTTGGGAGTTGGGTATTCTCCTGTTTTTAGCTGGGAAATGGTTTCAAATGATCGAAATCAGTCCCAGGTAGCTTACCAGATATTAGTTTCAAGTAGTCATGATAAACTGAGTGGAAACCTGGGAGATATTTGGAATTCAGGAAAATTAATTTCATCTGAATCTGTTCAGGTTCATGCTAAAGACCAACTTTTTAAACCTGGTACACAATACTTCTGGAAAGTCAAAGTCTGGGATAAAAACGGAATTGAATCTGATTGGAGTTCTGAAGGTAAATTTGTCACAGCTTTGTTTGATTCGAAGGATTGGGACGGTGCGAAATGGATATCTCTTGAAGAAATGAACGATTCGTTAGTGCTGGTACCTGGAATACAAACCTGGCAGCGTAATACAAAAGGAGTTGCTGTAAGAAGAGCAATCACACCTTTATTCCGGAAGGAGTTTAAAGTAAAAAAACAGATTGAGTCCGCTTTCCTTTTTATTAGTGGTCTTGGACAATATGAAGCATACATTAACGGTGA
>JAHEEB010000323.1 GCA_024640925.1 Bacteroidota bacterium
TGGCAAAAAAGTACCAACTTGGTTGACTGGATCTACCTGGGAAATGATAAAGAAAATGCAGAAGGAAAATTATCTTCGTCAACTTATTACAGGCGTATTGTTACATCAGCCAAAGTTTGTACCAGTACTAGTGAAACCGATTTGATTACAATTATACCTGATATAAGTAATAATTCATTTATAACAGCAGATACAACAATTTGTAAATTTAACAATGCGGGTACTATTAAGTCACATACCCCTCTCAATGGTGGCGATGGCTCTTATCGTTTTTCATGGATATCCAGCAGCGACAATATTTCATATTCACCTGTTTCAGGAACAGGGTCAACCATAGCACCAGGGAGCTTGATATCTACTCGTTTTTACAAACGTATTGTGTATTCCGGAAATGATGATGCTTGTATGGATACAACCGACGTTCCTCGCACGGTAAATGTTTTGGAACCAATTACAGGCAATTCAATTACTTCTGCATCAACAAAGTATTGCGCCGGGAATAATACTCTTGCTTTAACCCAATCCGGGCTTTTATCTGGTGGAAATGGTATCTATAATTATCAGTGGTATATTCGGGAAGGGGCTGTCTATAATGTAATATCAGGTGCTAATTCGGAAAGCTTTACACCTGGTGCTATAGAAGATACTAGTATTTATCGGAGACAGGTTATTTCAGGGGACGATAACGCATGTGTTACCAATAGTAATGATTTAACCATCGATGTAATACCCTATATTATTAATATACTTCAATCTTCCGGAGATACCCTTTGCGAAGGTTCTAATCCGGCTTTGTTTACAGAGAATTCTGCTACTGGTGGCGCAAATGTATATTCATACAGGTGGTTGCAAAAAACTTTAAGTTCTGGCTGGACAGATGTTACAGGCAGTGGAATCAGTGTGTCATTTGATCCACCTTTACTTACTGAAACTACACTCTACACAAGAGTTGTAAACTCACAAATTTGTGCTGACACCAGTAATATCATAACTATACTAATCTATCCTGATATATCAAATAATTCAATTACAGGCTCCCTGGAAAAATATAATTGTTTTAACACTCCGGCATTGCTTAATGGTACCGATCCTGACGGAGGTAACGGCTATTATAATTATTTCTGGCAAACCTCTGTTAACAATGTTAATTGGAATGATACAAGTGGAACCAACAAGGATCTTTCTTCTGAACCAACAACCGATGAGGTTTATTTTCGCAGGATAGTTCATTCCGGAGAAACCGCACAGTGTAAGGATACATCCAATGCCGTCCATGTTTTAATCAAACCATTGCCTTCGGGCGATATCTATAGCGGTATCGATACACTTTGTTCAGGTACAAATATTTCCATTTCCTATATAGTATCAGGGACCGGGCCATGGGTAATTGGCCTTGGCGAAAATACAGTATTACATACAGAAAATGTTACAGAGTCAACAGGTACAATTAGCTTTGTGTTAAATAATACAGCAAATATTAACGTTTTGAGCATTGAAGACGATAGTTCTTGTTTTGCCGATCTATCTGCTGATACAGGTGTAATGGTTGCTACAGTTTACAAGATGCCGGTTGCTGATCCGGGTGAAGACACCGAAGTTTGTGGCTTACAGGTGCAACTGGCTGCTAATGCCTCCGTCGATCAGGGAATATGGAAACTTGATGGTGGAGAATTTAACGACCCAACCTTACCAAATGCCACCGTGACTGCACCGGATTATGGACTTCAAACTCTTGTCTGGACCGAAACGAACTGGCGCGAATGTATCGATAGTAATGAATTGGATATTATATTCTACAAGCAACCCGATAGTGCCTATGCGGGCGAAGATATTAATTTAGCCTATGAGTTTGTTACTAAACTAAATGCACATGAACCTGAAAACGGGTTTGGAAGTTGGCAATTTACATCGGGGAACGGAACTTTTAACGGCGATTCAACAAAGGCTGATGTGGAAGTTCTTTTTGATAAGATTGGAAGTTATGAATTGAAATGGACCGTGGTTAATGGGGTTTGCGCACCTGTTACCGATTTGTTGAATATAATTATAAAAGATATTTCCCTTTATACAGGATTCTCTCCCAATGGAGATGGTATTAACGATGAACTCACTTTCGATTTGCCGGAAGGAAGAAATGCAACATTAATAATCATCGATAAAAATGGAAATAAGGTGATTGAAATTTCTGAAAATACCGTAATTAAATGGGATGGTTTAAATGAAAACGGAGAGGCGGTACCAGATGATACCTATTATTATATTTTAATTGAAGACAACGGACATAAGAGGAAGGACTACGTAGAATTGAGAAGATAAAAATGAGGTGCTACCTAATCTTAATATTAAGCTTTATTTGTTTGCTTACAGAAGCACAACAGTTTTCTTTGCCATCGCAGGTGCAAAGGAATTACCTGTATGTGAACCCCGCATTTGCTGGTATTTATAATGTTACAGTAGCCAGCTTAATGAACCGTTCCAAAAAGATTGGGCTTGATGGTGTTCTATCATATCAGAATTTTGAATTTCAGGCTCCGTTAAAAAAACAATCTGTAGCATTGGGTTTTCAGGCCAGGCACGAAAAAATAGGCGCGTCAAATAATAACGAGTTTTTTCTCGATTATTGTCACCGGATTAAAATGGGAAATTCCAGGTTGTGCTTTGGTATTAAGGCCGGAGTTATTTCAAAATCGCTCGATGAAATTACTTTGTTCGATGCTGATGATCCAGCTTTTGCATCTACCAGCGCCATGATTCCTAATTTTGGTGTTGGTATTTCAGTGTATCATAAAAAATACTTTGCCGGTATTTCAATTCCCTACTTGCTGGGAGCTGTTTATGGTTCCGATGGAAACACAAAAATAAATCACGATGTAAATAAGTATAACTTTATAGCTACCGCAGGTGGTAAAATTCAGATAAATAATGATATAACCCTGGAACCGAATGGAACTTTTGTTTACTCTGCATTATTGAAGCCTCAGTTTTCATTGATTGCTAATATGAATCTTAAAAACAGGTATGTCGCAGGTATTGGGTACAGATCATCAGAAGCCATTTGTGTTGATGCCGGTTTTTATTTCAACCGGCAATTTTCCATTATGTGTTCATATGATTTCAATATCGGGAAGAGTGAGCCTTATTCAAAAGGTTCTTACGAATTCGGGTTGCTTTATTATTTTGGTTACCAGGTTAATGCTGTTAACCCTCGTGATTTTTAACGGATTTACATGGATAGAATTTTTTGTATATTATTTCTCTTATTTTCATTGAGCCTTCAGGCACAACAGCATTATCGCGTGGTAAAACTTCCATTCAACAGTTCGCAATTCAATGAAATGGCACCTGTTTTTTATAAAAATGGCATCGTTTTTAGTTCAAATGAAAAGAGCAATGTTTTGGTGGTAACATACGATCAAAATAACAACTATCCATACCATTTATATTATGTCGAGAAAAAAGGAAAAAAATGGGGAAGGCCCGAACTCTTGTCAAAAAATATAACCAGTTTTTTAAATGAGTCTTCTGCAACTTTTTCAGACGATTACAGAGTAATGTATTACACCCAGAATCTTATGGCTACTGAAAAATTATCCCAGGTAACTAAGGAAGATTCTATCAGGATGGGCATTTTTCAGGCTAATGAAACAGGAAAAGATTGGACTCTGACTCAAGACTTTCCTTTTAATGATCAATCGTACGATGTGGTTTTTCCTTCGCTTTCCGATGATGGAAAACAGCTTTTTTTCTGTTCGAAAAAACCTGGCGGATATGGTAATTACGATATTTATGTAACTATTTTGGAGAACGGTAAATGGAGCGAGCCCAAAAACCTTGGCCCCATTATTAATACACGTGAAAATGAAGTTTTTCCTTTTTTACACCCCGATGGAAGGCTATATTTCTCATCCCGTGGCCATAATTCCCAGGGAGGGCTTGATATTTTTTTTGCTGAAAAGATAGATGGCAAGTGGATCACTCCGGTTAATCTTCCTAAACCCTTCAATTCACGACAGGATGATTTTTCATATGTACTCTCCGGGAAAATGGATACGGGTTTTTTTGCATCCAACAGACAGGGCACCGACGATGTTTATATGTTTATGTCCTCATTTCCTTCATTTAAAGAGTGTCCACAGCAGGTGAACGAAAAGTTCTGCTACGAATATAACGAAACAGGAAGTCTCAACATCGACACAACATCTCTTAATTATGAGTGGAACTTTGGCGACGGCATGAAAGAAAGAAGTGTAATATCTCATCATTGTTATAGCAAACCCGGAAAGTACAATGTTTCTCTTAATGTTATTGATACCCTAACGGGAGAAGTTTACTACAGCGAAGCAACATACGAACTGGCTGTTGAACCATTGGAACAAGCCTATATTAATGTGCCAGACACTGTTTTTACTGGTCAGAAAATAAAACTCGATGGTAGGAAATCCATCATTAAAACTTTTGAACCAACTACTTATTATTGGGATTTTGGCGATGGTATTATAGAAATGGGTTTAGATACGGAACATACCTTTGCCAAACCTGGGAAATATTATATCAGACTTGGTGTTGCATCTGCTGAAGTTGATCCGGAGAAGGAACAAGAAGATTATTCCAATAGGACATGTTCACAGAAGCCAATTTTAGTAATAAAAAACACTCAGAAATAATGCAAAACTTTATTTACTTTTTCAACGTAAAAACTATTTTAATATGAAGAAAAACAAAAACTGATTAAAAGTTTTGTTAATTTTTGAAAAAACTATAATGTAAAGAACCAGTTGGTAATTTTTATCTGATTTATTCAGATTTTACAAAAAGTGATATTATGAAGAAGGCGTGTTTACTCGGTGTTGTTTTTTTTCTGTGCTATTGCAGTCTGCATTCTCAACCAGTACCAGCAGGTGACGAAAATATTCCGTTTTTAATGACATTCGGTAACAAAGCTGAAAAGTCATGGGGTGACGATGATTTCTCCCAGACATTTTTCTTTTTAATACCAGAGTCATTCAAACAACCCATTTTTATCAGGGTTTTTGACCCGGATATTGGCGGCGAAAATGATGAGCAAAACGGGGAGTGGGATACTAAAACATCATATGAAATATTTGGCGGAGTTGGATGTTATTCTAATAAAGATGCGCAGGAAACCGATCCGAAAGGGAACTATAAAAGTGGAAACATGATGGCTTCCAAAGTGTTTACAGTTAATCCACGGTACGACAATAATTGGTATACATTCGGGCCCTTTAATCCAACCGAAGGAGAATATGTCTCAAAATTCGGAGGGTATGTTATAAAGATTATTGCTGAGGGTATTGCCGGTAACGATGGTAACCTGTATCGATATTTTCTGAGTACCAGCTTTAACGAAAATAAACCGGTTGAGGGCGGAAACGCTTTTGCTTTTGAATACTCATTCAGAATGTGGGATGATCCAAACCAGGTTTCGCATATATACCCTTTTGTTGATGACCGGACCATTTCCGTAAAGCTTTCTAATTTCGATTGGGATGAAGATGGTTTTATCCGTACTGTTTCTGTTGCCCGCCGTGGTCAGATGAGCAAAGTTTCTAATGATAATATATGGGTCGAGGACGAATTTAAAATTTTTGATGAAGAAAAAACCAAATCACTCGATATACAATTCATTAAAAAGAAAACACCTCCTGTAAAAAACAACAATGTGGTTGTCAATGTCAGGAACCAATATAACGAATTGCTTCCCTTCTATGTTATTCCAATAGGAGGTGTACCAAAATACGATTATAATATTGGAGTAAAGAGACAACAACAATGATTTTTAACATAAGACCATCTGCCCCGTTGACTATGAAT
>JAHEEB010001069.1 GCA_024640925.1 Bacteroidota bacterium
CTTGTTAATGCATTATAATCGTATGGCTGTTCAGGCCTGGTTTTCGATTTATATGGTGCTTGTTGTTTCCCCGGCAATGGTGGTTTTGTGGTACCCACGAAGAAAGAAAACAACACCTTTTCAGTGGAGGTGGTTAATTCCGGCAATAGCTGTGGTTCTGTCCGTTACAGACTTTCTCTATTTTTATGCGTTGAGTTACCCTGAATCTCAAATCGGCATTGTTTCAATCATTCGCCGCACAAGCGCAGTTCTTAGTTTTATCTTTGGTGCGTTTATTTTCAAGGAGGAAAATATTAAAAACAAAGGATTGGCCCTACTGGGAATTTTGGTTGGTATTATGGTTTTAATTCTAGATCCGACTTTAGTTTCTGAGTTGCTGAAACGGCTGTTTTAAAGTCCTTACGACAATTTCCGAATTAGAATTCATCGCCTTTTTCCCATTCATTTTTTTGAAGAAATTTCCATGTGTTCTTTTCAAAAATATACCACACTGTAATATTGTTGTTTAAATCTTTACCGTACGACCAGATGCATTCAGTTATCATTATTTTTTTCTCTCTGTATTCCTTATTTGGAAAAAAAGAGTAAAGTCCCATACGGTCTATTGGAAGTTCGTCATCAATTTGAAATTCGTTCATTTCAACAGGCTTTCCGAACCGTTGAATAGCCTCTGGCAAGGTAAGACTATCAATTGTATTTATGTTGGTTTGTAAAAGGCAAGGCTTTAAGGTATCTGTTTTACTTTTAATTTCAGAATTAGAATCTCCAGCTCCTTTACAACAAAGAAATAACGAGACTATTCCTGAAGCTAAAAAAATCGAAAATGAATTACAATACATAAAACTCCGTATTAGGAATTAAAGGAGATACTCCATTCAGTTGTTGTAACAAAAAATCAACATGTCGGGTTCTTAGCTCATCGCCAATATTCATGAGACTTGCTTTATCGTAATAAAAGGTACTGGTGTTTTTATATTCATCGCCATGCATGCCGGGAAAAGAATTTACCGAATTCCCGATAGTATGACCAAATTCATGCAGCGCAACATGTTGTTTATATCCATTTGAGCCAATGTTTATATCCATAGCATGTAAAAAAACAGTTCTATTTCCCCAATTAATATGACTTACACTTGCTGCACTAAAAGGCATTTTCGTAACATCAACTGTCCAATGGCCTGAATCAAGAACCCATGTTATATCGAAGTATACTGAAAAGGTATTAAAAGCATTTGTTTTAGCAAAATCAGAACTCCCTCTGACTTTTAATTTGAAATGGGCTCCCCATTTGCCCCATAAAAGATTATCAAGATTATGGTGAAAGGCCTTTTTTTCTTTATAAGTCCATATGGCCATACCGAGACTATCAATCCAATTGTACTTCCATTTCTCTCTAACCGCAATATCTTTCGAAACGGAATTAAATTCAATCCCAAACCATTGTGTGTCTTTTTTGTAATACATTTTGCTTATAAGTTTAAAAGAAATTGTCTTTTGTGAATGTAATAATATTACTTACATAAATAATAAAAATATCTGAAAATATGACAGAGAGCAAAATACCAGATGATAAAGATGAAATAAAGTTGACTAAAATTCCACATCCATTGCTGCTTTACTTTTATCATTGTTATTGGGGCAATTATTTTGTATATTCATAGAAACAATTTAGAATAAACGAAAAGATATGGAACCAAAAATTGCTCAAAAAAAACCGTATGCAATGGACCTGGAAGCGGGGAAAGAATATCACTGGTGTGCCTGTGGTCAAAGTTCAAATCAGCCATTCTGCGATGGCTCACATAAAGGAACTGAATTCACTCCGGTGGCATTTACACCAAAAGAATCGGGAAAATTGTATTTATGTGGCTGCAAGAGAACAAAAACAAAACCATTTTGCGATGGTTCTCATACAAAGTTATAGGGTTTGTTTTTCAGGTAATTACTTCCTTTAATGCCTTTGTGGAAATGGTTTGAAAAGAATGAGTCTTCCATTTACTCAATTTATGTTAAGCCCGGATTAAGCAATAGAAATATTAAAAATTTCAATTGCTTACAGCCTGCAAGGTGTACCGGGTTAACCCCGATTTAGAAATTGTTACAGCAATTTTAAAAAATGCTGTATTACAATTTGTTAATCGTTTACGCATTCTCTAATGCGTAACTTGGGTTTAATCCAG
>JAHEEB010000324.1 GCA_024640925.1 Bacteroidota bacterium
ATATCGGTTGCAACCATGTAAAAAGTCTTACCATCTTCGCAACGAAGGATATGAGGGTCGCGAACACCCCCGGTTGAACTGATTGTCTTTGACTCAAGTACCGGCTGATTGTTGTTTAGTGCCAGATAATGATAACCGTCAGCACTAATAGCAAAATGGATTGATTCATCTTCTACATTGTTGCCAGTGAAATAGACAAAAAGATAAGCTGTTTTATCTTTCTCTGCTACAACAGATTTGGTCTGTGCAACCACAGATAAAGGAAGAATTGCAATAAGGATAAAATAAAGGATGATTTGTTTCATTCCTTTTAAATTTTTAGTTTTCTCTTTCATAGCATATAAATCAGGCCATATCAAAGTTTATTTTTCATATTTTCCCACAAGTGTGGTAATGCTGTTTGCCGGAAGTGCTATTTTACCGGCACTATATAGTCCTGTTTTCGACAGGTTATAATCTTCAGAAGTTACATAAGCAGCAAGCTTTCCATTGAGTACTCCGCTTTTTAGATTTATCGAAATGTTTTTGGCATTTGCGGTATAGTTTATCAAAATCACTACCAGTTTACCGGTTTGTGAATCGATAAATGCTGAAGGAAAAACGCCATAACTCTGGTTTGCCAATATTTCGGGCGAACCAGCAGATACCCGTATCATACCAGGGCGAATAAAACGGGAATAATTACCCAACCCCCATAATAATTTTGAATCGCGAATATATCCATTGTTTTTGCAATATTCTGGCATACTGCTTCCGGAGTTAGTGCCATCGTCGAGATGAATTAACCCATCTTTATAATCGTATTTTGAAATGGCTGTCCACCATTGCCACGACGATGCATTTCCGGTAGTAATTGCATAATGAATAATTCTTCCAACATAAAGAGCAAGTTTCATGGATAAATCGCGTCCCGAGCCACCTTTTATATCTGTATTTTGGTTTTCCAGTATACAATATTCCGACTCCCAATACTTCAACGTATTATCAATTAAAGCAATTTTAGATTTTACTTCACTCCTTGATGTAATGAGATCGGAAACCGGATAAACCGAATAATAACTGTGGCTGCAAATCAGATGAGCCACATTGCTTAAATTGCCTACATAATTATCCGATTCCGGACTAAAATAATCTTCAATCTGATGACCGCGATCCGCATCTGTAGTTTCGTACAGGTAATTAATTTTACCAGCCTCCGAAAGAGCAATTTTAGTAGAAAGTTTTTTATCAGAAAGCTTTTCAGACAGTATTTTAGAAAGATCGGCTACATCTGAATTCGTAGCAGGAGATCCTTCCTGTCCGGCCTTGCCGTTTGAACCAGCTGACCAGTCCCATTGGGGCTCGTTTACCGGTGAAATATAATCAATATTTATTCCTTCATGCGTAAAATGATCTGCTACAGTGACAAGGAAATCAGCAAAATCATCGAAATATCCAGCTTTAATATTCAGTTGCGAACCACTGGAACTAAAAGCCTTGCCATTGTTTGTGTAATGCACGGGAGGACTGTTAGAAAACAGTACAATTTTCTCAGTGCCTCTTTTTTTTGCAGCTTTCAATAACCATTGTTGTCCGGCTTGTTTGGTCCAGTCATAAGAACCATCTGACAACAAGAAGCATTCTTCCCTTCGCCATGGATCCCCAATATAACTATTGTCACCCTGTTCAAGGCTACCTGCCCCAATATTGAATCGCCAAATCGACAACCCAATTCCTTTGGGATTACCATCACTGGTTGTATCCCGACTAAAAAGCAATTCAGCAATTTGCTCTTTTTTCTCATCTGGCCAATTGGCTCCAATATACTTGCAACTCCAGGCATCCGATGCACCAAAACCATCCATCTCCTGATAAGAAATAGCCGGATTGATGTTAATCACTATATTCGACGAAACCTGGTCTTTTTTACATCTGGAATTTAAAAAAAGCAAAAGACACGTTAAAAATAAAAAAACAACCGTTGGTTTCTTGAATGTGGGCATTTGTATCTGCTAATTTTAAGTTAAAAGAACAAGGACAGGAAAACTTTTTGTTTTATTTGATATTGGAAAATAAATCCCCTCCCGAAAGAGGGGATTTAAAATTATTTAATATCCAGGGTTTTGTGTTAACGAAGTGCTTTTATCCATTTCAGCCTGTGGAATAGGCCACAATTCGTGCCGACCTTCAACAAAAGCTTCACCTTTGTTCGATGGCTCTTTTGTATGAAGGTTTTCCCAATAATCGGTTGAGTTTGCATTGTATTGAACAAAGGTCCCGTCTTCACCCATTAAAACGTCTACAACAGGTTTGTTTGCAATCGGATCAATTTCACGGCGGATATCATACAGACGCATACCTTCGTTAGCAAGTTCCAATCGACGTTCTTTCCATATAGCATAGAGTAAGTCGTTTCCGCTTAATCCGGTCTTGGGTTCTAGGTTAACCCGATTACGGATACTATTAATATCAATAAGAGCCTGGCTGTTGTTGCCCATAAAATAGGCAGCTTCGGCACGGGTAAGATACATTTCGGCCAAACGGATAAGAATCATATCCAAAGGAATATGGCTGTCTTTATTGACAAGGCTTTTACGTACAGAAACAGGAACATACATTTTACGCCAGGTACGGCATGATTTGTTATATTCAGAATTAAATTGATAATGTGGGTTATCAACCGAATCGCCATATACCGGCAGACCTAAACGGATAATAGTGCTTTTCAGGCGGATGGAATCGGCTTCTTCTTTAAAAGCATTTTCCAGGTTGCTTGTAGGAACGCACCATCCCCAGCCATCCATAGCTTTATCGGTCTCGTCGGTACCCCAAATTTCGCCACGGGCATTCACCACTACGGAGAAGCGGTTACCTACGGTGAAGGATTGGTCGGCACTGGTTTGAATTTCGAAAATCGATTCAACACCATTATGGTTCGAACAACTCCAAACATTAATAAAATCAGGCTCAAGCGAATAGACAGAATTAATAACAGAATCGGCATAGGCATATGCATTATTATAATCGGCCATAAACAGGTATGTGCGAGCCAACAATGCTTTGCAGGCCCCACTGGTAACGCGTCCTACATCTGAGCCGTCCCATTTTTCGGGTAATAATTGGGCTGCATCTTTTAAATCAGCTACTATTGCTTCATACACTTTTGCTTTAGGACTGCGATCAACATCCAATCCTTCGGTACCTTGTGATTCCAACGTAAGAACAACATCTCCGAAATTCTGAACCAATTCCCAATAAGAGAAAGCCCTGAAAAATTTTGCCTGGCCAATCAGATAATTCTTATCCTGATCGCTGATAGGAGCATTGGGAATTCGCTCGATAGCAATATTTGCCGAACCAATATTCTGGTATTTATAATAATAAAAATTGATTAATGCACCAGGAGCATTGCTGGGGGTAACCGTATAGAAAGCAAAAGCATAGTTACCACTTGCATCCTGATTCAGGTTGCCCATCCAGGCGTCATCGGTGGCCATTTCGTTAGCCAGGCGGAGGTAGTTTTGCCACCAGTCGTGCCAGTAGGCAAATCCCTTGTATAAGTCACCTACAAATGCTTCGCATTCGTCAATGTTAGCGAAATAGTTTTCCAGGTCCTGGGTTCCATATAGCGGAGTTTCTATAGAATCTTTGCTGCATGAATACGAGAAGCAGACCAAAATCAGAGAAATAATATATAATTTAAGTTTCATTTTTTACTGTTTTTTAGTTTAGTTAAAATGATATGTTAAATCCAAGCAGGAAAGTTTTTAGCATTGGGTAGCTAAACCTTGAAAAACCATATTTCATGATTTCAAATTTTGTTTCCGGGTCAGTACCGGTAAACTTTGTCCAGGTAGCTAAGTTTTGTCCCGATACATATATTCTTGCATTGGAAATTTTAAGCGAAGAGATGATACTTTGCGGAAGTGTATACCCAATTTGCAGCGATTTCAGGCGCAAGTAAGAACCATCTTCGATATAATAATCAGAAAATTTGGTAAAGTTCTCATTCAAATCGTTATGCGATAAAATTGGAACATCGGTGCTGGTGCCTTCACCATGCCATGCCTGGCTTAAAGCATCATCAGCAAGGTTGTTATGTCCGGTTGCACTGTATTTATCATACTTCAGGTAGTTCACCACATCATTCCCATAACTAAAGTATAAATTTACTCCCAAATCAAATTCACCAAAATTGGTTTTGTAAGCTGCATTCATCATTATGCCACCAGTAAAATCGGGATATGGGCTTCCAATTTTAACCCGGTCATCAGCATTCAGCACACCATCGTTGTTAACATCCACAAAACGGATATCACCCGGACGGGCAAATTCCTGTAAAATATCGCCATGTTCGCTGGTATGGCTGTTCACTTCAAACTCATTCTGGAAAATGCCATCGGTTTTATATCCATAAAAGTAACCAGGTTCGTCACCTTCAACCATCCGTGTAGGTTGGTCACTGCTCCATAAATCACCACCAAGAATTTGTTCAACTCCTGCCAGTTCTTTTACCTCTATTTTGGCATGAGACAGAGTTGCATTAATATCGAAGCTTAATTTATCTTTTACATAATTATATCCTAAAGCAACATCAACCCCTTTGGCTTCCATTTCACCAATATTGGTCCAGATACTTCCCCAATCGGGAATGCTGCTATAATAGGGATAGTTTTTCTTGAAAAGCATATCATGGGTAACCTTCTGGTAATATTCAACCGTTGCACTTAAAGATGAGAAGAGTTTCACATCAATACCGATGTTTTTCTCTTCAACGGTTTCCCATCTTATATCTTCATTTTTAAGTGTACTGGGGTATGTAGTACTCATAACCGTGCCATCACCAAAAACATACTTACCATCGTTTCCAATTTTTGATGCATAAACACCATTTGGTAAATACTGGTTACCAACCGTACCCCATCCGGCAAATAATTTACCATCGCTAACAATTGTATTGTCTTTCAAAAATTCTTCGTTTGAGAAACGCCATGCAGCAGAAGCTGAAGGGAAGAAGGCCCATTTGTTTTTATCCATAAATTTGGATGAACCATCGCGTCTGCCAGTTGCTGTAAGTAAGTAACGATTATCGTAATTATAGGTCAAACGACTGATATAAGAAACAATAGAACTTTGAGCAATATTTCCAGTTGCTTTATAAACTGTACCGGTAGAACCATCTAACTGAAGTAATTCTTCCGATGTATTTGTATATCCCTCTCTATAACCATATACAAATTCATAATTTTGTTTTTCAGCTGTTGTTCCCACCATAATCGAACCACTGTGTTTTTCCACATTAATGCTATAGGTGGCTGTATTTTGCCAGGTATAGTTGAAATCCGTTATTTTTTTACGACTGATACTGGTAGTGGCATTAAATTCATGCGAAGGATCTATAACAAATTCCGGTTTGTATTCTTTTTCAGTTGTAGCAATAACATTGACACCGGCTTGCGAACGGATAACAAGATTTTTGATTGGTGTAAGGTTAATATACGCATTTGAATAAAGTGCGTAATTATCGCCCCCGTTTCCTTTCTGACGACTTTCCTTTGCTACAGGGTTCCATGTATAAGTGTATAAGGAACGCATGTATTTACTGTACTCGTTTTCGTCACCTGTTAATTGGTCTGTTGGCCGCATAATTGGGGTAACCGGATCGATCAATAAATAATCACCATACCAGTCGGGTGTATTTTCCCAATATTCACGACGTGGATTCATATCAATCCCAATATTAAGCCAATCTGCTAATTTAAGATCGTTGTTTATTCTTGCAGTAAACCGTTGCCATTTGCCCACATTGTACATCGACTTTTGTTCATAATATGTCATCATT
>JAHEEB010000325.1 GCA_024640925.1 Bacteroidota bacterium
ATTACCCTGATATCAACCGGATCTCGTTTTGGAAGAGTTGCTCCCGCATTATCCAAAACAAAATTGTAAGCTTCGTTAGCAGGCATGATGGTAACAGGAGCCATGGGGAAAGGTTTATTCCACTTCATATCTTCGCAATACTTGTCACAGTCGGAAAAATCTTCAACCTGCACCCCTTTCCAGTTATCATTCGTTATTTCAGGATATCCTTCCATAATATTTCCTGTAATATAAGCATGGCCGAAAACAAGGTAACCTAAGGTGCTTCGTCCGGATTCAGGTTTAATAATACGGTGCCCTACAGGATTGTCTTTTTGTGATGCCGGACCTGGTTTATAATAATTGTTGATAATATTAAACTGCGAAGTATAATCCCCACCATCGGTGGAGCGGTGTACCCAGTTGTAAATAACATTGTTTGTGAAGTTAAAAACTCCGAAAGCACCCATCGAAGGATTGCGACCTGCATTATTAGCCCATAAATTACGGGCAAACATGCAGTTTTCACCACCAATTGTACTACCAAATCCATGGTTATAGGTATCCAATGCTTCAGAAAATATACTGTTCTGTATGGTTATATTGACAGTAGGCAGTCTCTTTGCTGGTTTTCCAATACCTTCGTCGTACATATGTTTGTACATAGTCATGTTTTCATCCAGTCCCCAGCTTGCCGATACATGATCAATCATGACGTTACCAATAGGATTGCCTCCAATAGCATCGTCTCTGCGGCCAACCCATGTTTCGCCTCTTCTAAAGCGCATATAACGGATAATAACATCGTGTGTGTTTACCCAAACCGATTCTCCGGCAATACAAATGCCGTCGCCCGGTGCAGTCTGACCCGCAATGGTAATATAGGGTGCACGGATAATAAGAGGAGATTTTAACCTGATTATTCCGGACACATTAAAAACTATAATTCTGGCTCCACCTGTCTCGCAGGCTTCGCGGAAAGTACCTGAGCCATTGTCCCCCAAACTGGTAACAACAATAACTTTGCCACCACGACCACCGAAAGTGTACATTCCACCTCCTTCGGCACCAGGGAAGGCAGGTATTGATGCCTGTGGCAAATCGGTTGGGCGTTCGGCCCAGGGAATATATGGCCGACCATGTCTGGCTTCTTCTTCGATAATTGGTAATGCCTTTTTCCAGGCTATATCAGAGTTCGCCTCTGTTTTTAGTATTAATTCTTCTTCAGCCTTCTTATCTTCTTTTGAAACGTCGGGGTATTGAGCCTTTAATGCACTTCCAAAGCCGAAGAGAACTACCAGACTATATATTGTTATTGTTTTTAATTTCATACTATTTGTTATTCTTTTAGTTTTACAACAAGCTGCAGGGATAGGAAGTTGTAGGTAAAAAATAACATGTCAATTTATCCCGATTTACATCATGAGGTTGCAAAGGACATTCTATTATTGATATTTTATCAAATCTTCATTTGTAAGTGTTTCTTTATTATTCTTTAAATCAGTCCAATCAACTTTTGTTGTTGGATCGATACCATTGATGTACTTCTCGATGTTTGTATAGCCGTCACCATTCAGGTCTTTTACTGCATCGGAGGCATCTTTGGGGTTTAATCCATATTGTTTTTCCCACTTGTCGGGCATTCCGTCATTGTCAGAATCTTTATAAGCTTCACCTTTGTATACAGGATATCCACCGACCTGGGCAATATCAGTTATTATTCCTATTTTGTAGGAATCTTTATCTAAGCGGCGGTGTTTAAACTGATAAAGTGTATCAATAGCAGTGTATTTCGAAAGATCTACAGTGTTAGTTCTCACCTGCTCGGTAACACGTAAATCCACTGGGTCGCGCGTTGGAAGGGTAGCTCCTGCATTAGCCAAAACAAAGTTATAGGCATCCTGTGCCGGAGTGATTGTAACCGGAGCCATAGGAAACGATTTGTCCCACTTCATATTTTCGCAATACACATCACAATTGGCGAAATCTTCAACCTGAACGCCACCTGCCCAGTTATCTTTAGAAATAGTCTCGTTTCCTTCAAGAATATTACCATTTACATAAGCACGTCCGAATACAAGGTATCCAAGATTACTGCGGCCCGATTCCGGCTTTAATAAGCGATTGCCTATCGGAGAATCTTTTGGAGTGGCTGGCCCTGGTTTGTAGTAATTGTTTATGATGTTGTACAATGCAGTATAATCGCCGCCATCGACCGAGCGATGTACCCAGTTGTAAACCACATTGTTAGAGAAATTAAAAACGCCGTTCCAGCCTATCGACGGATTTCTTCCGGTATTGTTGGCCCATAGGTTGCGTGAAAAATTACAGTTTTCACCACCCAGTGTGCTACCAAACGAATGGTTGTAAGTATCGAGAGCTTCTGCAAAAATACTGTTCTGAATAGTAATGTTAACCGTTGGCATTTTTTTCTCGGGTTTTCCAATTCCTTCATCAAACATGTGGCGATACATCGACATGTTTTCATCCAGGCCCCAGCTTGCCGATACATGGTCAATCATAATATTGCCAACAGGGTTGCCCCCAATAGCATCATCGCGTCGTCCAACCCATGTTTCGCCACGGCGGAAACGCATATGACGAATTATTACATCGTGTGTATTTATCCATACTGATTCTCCTGCAACGCAAATACCATCGCCTGGTGCAGTCTGACCAGCTATTGTAAGATATGGAGCACGTATAATGAGAGGAGATTTCAGCTTAATTATTCCGGAAACATTGAATACAATGATTCTTGCACCTCCAGTTTCGCAAGCTTCACGAAAAGTACCCGGGCCACTATCTTCAAGACTTTTGACGACGATAACTTTACCACTACGACCTCCGAAAGTAAACATTCCACCACCTTCTGCACCAGGAAAAGCTGGTATCGATGCCTGTGGCAAGTCGGTTGGACGCGCAGCCCATGGAATATAGGGATGGCCATGTTTAGCTTCTTCATTAATTACAGGCAATGCTTTTTTCCATGCAGAATCTGAATTTGCCTGTGCTTTCTGCATGTATTCTTCCGAAGCTTTTTTCACAGCGTCAGTAATTTCGGGGTATTGCGCTTTTGCTTTGTTTCCAAAGAAAAGAAGTAAACCAACTAGTATTATTGTTTTTAATTTCATGAATTTTAAATTTTTTACCACAAAGTGCTCATAGGACTTTTTAATGGAAACTCTGGTTTTAAAGAATTATTTTCTTTGTTATCACCTGCCCTGATTTATTTTCAGCCTTTAAAATATAGATTCCGTTTTTCAAGGTTGATAATGAAGCTTGCATAGTTTGTTTTTCGTTCAATAAAAGGATACCCGCAGAGCTATAAACGCTTATGTTTAAAGGCTCTGTTCCATAAACAACGCGGTTTTCGATATCAATAGAGATGTTGTTTTTGGTATCAGCAACTTCCTTAACAGACACTGTGGCAGCAACCGTATATTCATTAGATTGCAGACTCAAATTGCCATAAGTAGCGATTGATTTCACAACATATTTATTAATAACCGAATTATTTGCAGTTGTATCTGTAAAAGTTGCTGTTGTTGAAAAGCCAATCGTTGAGTCATTCCTTAAAACAACATATCCAATGGCATCTGTCACTTCAGACCAGGTTAAACTGAACCCATCGCCCGATAAACTAGCGGGTGCTTGCAGTGCAATAGTTTTTGGCAATGGATCCCATACAATCGTATCTTTTTTAAAGAAATAACTCATAGAGTAATAATCACTTACATCAGCAGAATCGATTTGATGACTCCATTCAACACGATTAGTTGTATCGATTAGGGTGTTGTTTATGTCCTTGTTTCTGTATTCACCATAATAACCACTTAAATGATTGTCGTTGCCGCTCCATTCCGACCAACCTGCAGGTTTAATATGATTTCCAAGGGTGCAGTTGATAAAAACCGAAGAAGCATTGGGTTGCCATGGCCTGCCAAGAAAATAACTCGAAGATGAAACGTCTGAGTTTGCAGTAATCAGACTATTGGAAATCATCAAGCCATGATATAGAGTGCTTCCATCCTTTTTCAGCGATGTAAGTTTGGTGTCGGAGGGGGCAGTGATATATTGTCCGCCATTAAGGCAATTTATAGTGCAGCTGTCGAAAATAGCTGTAGCATCACCAAATATAAAATCAGTGGCTCCTTCAATGGTACAATTCAAGTTATACTGCATATTTGAATGCGCATAATATGTGTCCTGAAAGCCAATGAATTTACAATTCTTAAAAACCTGACGTTCTCCATCGGTTCTGATTGCAACCGCTTGGCCAACATTACCTGCGGAATTACGGAATGTAATGTTTTCAGCATAAAAATCATTGCCATCTGCCCAAAAAGTGTAGCTGTCGCCTGTGCTATGAGTCCCATCGCCACTATAATCGCCATATGTTATAATTACCCCGTCTACACTTTCACCAATCAGATGAACATTTGGCTTCGAAACCACAATTTTCTCGTTATAAATCCCATTTTTAATATATATAAGAACCGGGGTGGTTGAATTGCTCGGCACCTTGTCAATAGCTATCTTTAAAGATTTAGTGGTACCTGAACCATCCTGAGCAACAACCCTGTAATATACCTGGGCATTTAAAGCGAAGGTACAGTACAACAACATTATTGCTACTAATATTCTGTTAATCCGAATCTTTTTATTCATTTTGGTTCTTAATCAAAAGTTTATTTGTTGATGAATATCCATTTCTGAAAGTAGCACGGATCAGGTAGATGCCCGACGGGATGCCGCTAAGAGAAAGTTCTTGTTTCTTTTCGTTTACCGAATTAATAAGAATAAGCTGTTTCCCGTCCAAACCAAGTAATTCAACTTTCGTTAACACCGATTCGGAGTTTATTGTTACACAAGTATTTGCAGGATTAGGATGAATTGTGAAACTTGTTTCAATTAGTTGAATGGTTGATGTTGTATCGGTTGTATCAATAGGGATATAAGGTTCAATGTATGGAATGTCAGAGTTTAGATAGTGTTCGAGATTCGAATACCCGTCCGCAGCTATTACTGGTCCATCCAGCGAATCGTTTGGATTTAACCCCTGCTCTGTTTCCCAATAATCGGGCATTCCATCTTTGTCAGAATCAACCGGAATGCTATCTTCCAGAGGAGTGTAATAACCTGGCCAGCCACCAACTTCTGTCTGGCTATCGATAATACCTTTACCAGCGCCCAATGAATTTCCTCCAACTATGGCAATTTCTCCTTTCATTTCTCGTATAATACGTATATCGACAGAATCGCGGATTGGTCTTGTAGCTCCTGCATATGCCAGAACCGAGTCGTATGTTTCCTGTGCTGTGTAAGTAGTAACCTGAGAAACAGGAAATTCAGTATCACTATCGATGCTATCAAGTTTACCGCTATTGCTTTGTATATCATCAAGCAGAATGCCTGACCAGTTATTATCATTAATTCCTCCGGTAACACTTTCCATATAATTACCTGAGAGGTACCACTGACCGAATCCATATGCTATGTTCCCATCTGTAACATAAGTTGGCCGGCAGAAATATAAACCAGATGATGTTCCAGGACCCGGTTTATAGTAGTTATTAATCATATTTGTCTGGTTAACTGCTGTTGGAAAATCTATTTCCATTTCGCCTCCATAAATAGCTCCTGAAACTCCCCAATTGAATATTACATTATTTCTGAAATCGACAAGAGCAACAGTATCATGTGCCCGACTTCCGTTAATACGAGGAGAACGGCTTCTATTATGAGCCAATAGGTTGTGATGATAGGAAGTGTATTGGCCACCCCATTGACCGCCGTAACTCCTTGGACCTTTCTCATGATATGAATCGTACAGG
>JAHEEB010001070.1 GCA_024640925.1 Bacteroidota bacterium
GACCTAGTCCGGAAAGCTTTGCTGTAGATGTATATCAAACTGTCAGAAATACAGGAATTGATTTAAATGTAGTTTCAGAAAATCCTTCGGAAATTAACAGGATTGCCATCATATTAATTGAATAAATCCAGCAACTTAATTGGTTGCAAGAAATGCTATTATGACGAAACAACAAGAAATATGTTTGATAACAGGTGCCAGCAGCGGAATGGGGTTTGCTATAGCAAAGGCATTACATTATGATAATTACAAAGTAATAGCAACAGCTCGACGACACGAGAGATTGCTTGAATTAGGATTAAATTCCGAAGATATTTTTGCCGGTAATTTAAATCAGCCTGAATTCCAGGATTTGATAGAAAAATCCATTTTTGACCGCTATGGAAAATGTGATTACTTGTTTAATTGTGCAGGAACAATAGAAGTCGGTTCTGTTGAAGACATTGATATAGATAAAATGTGTTCAATGATTCGATTGAATGTTGAGTCCACCTTTCGGTTGACTTATAATATCCTTAAACGTTTAAAAAAACAAGGTTCTGGACATATAATAAATATCTCCAGTGTTTTAGGAACCAAGGTCAGACAAAATGCAGGAGCTTATGCTGCAACTAAATTTGCAATAGAAGCATTATCCGAAGCCTTGCGATTGGAATTAACCGGAACAAACATAAAGATTAGTTGTATTGAACCAGGTTTGGTAATGACAGAACTTCATAAAGACTGGCAAGTGCATCCTAAGGAAAGTATGAATATTCAAGAGCCCTTAACCGTTGAAAACATAGTGGAAACAGTAAAGTTTATTATGAAACAACCCGACCATGTCAGAATTCCTAAACTGATGATTTTACCCAGAGATCATAATATATAATTACTACTTTTAACAAATCAGGTTTAATTTAATTTTGTATCACTATCTTGGTTTATCAAAAACCCAATAGTTGTGATATTGCTCCCTCGGAATATCTACTCTTTCGTCAGCAACAAATTCATTCCTGTCTGCAGATAGTGAATACCTTACAGAATCAATGGTCATTTCATGTCTTCTTATAACAAGAACCAGTGTATCTTTTTCCCACGATAGAGACCATAGAGTTTTATGTTTGCCTTTTTGTTCTTGACCATTTGTTGTCAGTTCAAAATCTACAACTTGTTCTTTGCCATTGATAGTAAAGGTTCGCCATAAACTAAAATTTGGTTCTTTATGTTTGATTTTAAAATTCCCATAAGTAAGTCCGGATGTCCACGATGCCTGCAATTTGCTTTTGTCAAAGTTTAAAACCCAATCACCGGAAAAGTCGGGTAGTTGCTGACCGTAAACTTTAGACATTAACAGAATTAGAACAATTATTAATGAGAAGCTTTGTTTTTTAATGCTGCACATAGTTTATAGAATAAACGGATAAAGTAAAATAATTTTCCCGGAAAGATACTTCTACCGATACTATTTTTAAAGTTAAAAATCCTAAAAGTCATTACCAACCTGACATTATTCCATACCAAAATTAAAAACACTATGAAATATTTTCCTGATAGTATTTTTCAACTTTGTTGATCATCTGTTTTTTTGTTTCCTCATTTAAGAAGCTGGCATTGAAAGAGTTTTTGGCTAATTGATATATATCCTTTTTAGATAAGTTTAGGGCGTTTGCCATTGCTATATAATTTTCCTCAACATAGCCTCCGAAATAAGCCGGATCATCTGAGTTGACTGTTACCATAAGTCCTTTGTCCATCATCTTTTTTAATGGATGCAAATGGAGATCTTTAACTACTTTCAGTCGGTAGTTGGAGAGAGGACATATTGTCAATGGCATCTTAAGTTTAACAAGTTCCTCAACTAATTTGTCATCATCAAGAGAACGATTACCATGATCTAAACGAGATATCTTAAGTATATTAATCGCTTCCCAAACATATTCAGCTGGTCCTTCTTCTCCGGCATGCGCTACGGTTAGAAACCCCTCCTTTCTGTATTGCTCAAAAACCCTCTGGAACTTTGAAGGGGGATGTCCAATCTCAGAAGAGTCCAACCCTACTATTGTTAGTATATTTTTATATTTACGTGCATCGGATAGCGTTTTCAATGCCGAATCTTCATTAAGGTGCCTAAGAATGCTCAAGATAAGTTTTGAACTTATGCCTAGTATATTTTTAGCATCCTCCAAGGCA
>JAHEEB010001071.1 GCA_024640925.1 Bacteroidota bacterium
ATTCCATTGAGACAGAGAATAAATATACTTCGTGGATACATGGTAAACTTATTTTCCGGAACGATCCTATGAATGATGTTGTTAGGAGATTGGGCCGTTGGTATAATGCGGATATCGAATTAAAGGACTCGATATTATACAATTTTGAATATACGGCAACCTTTACCAACGAAACACTTGAACAAGTACTTGAATTACTGTCCTTAAGTGCTCCTATCGATTATACCATAAAGCAGAAAACAGAAAAAGAAGATAACACTTTTACCAAAGAGCAGGTATCAATTAGACTAAGGCCATCAAATAATTAAGAACCTAATATAATAACTATGAAAAAGATTATAGAAAGAGATGAATCCTGGTAAATTAAAAAATGAGCTTCCTGGAACATTTTTTTGGGAGCATACTGTTTAACATATTCTAAAAAGCGGAAGATGCTGCAACACCTTCCGCCAAATACCCTGTTAATCACCTATTACAAAGGTAATAAGTGTAAAAGAGTAATAACCTAACATTAACAAAACTATGAAAAGATTTGACACAAAGCCAAGTCCTGGTGGATTTCTTATCAGACTTAAAAAAACTTTCCTTATTATGAAAATCTCAATTGTTCTTTTGTTTACTTCAGTCCTAAGCATAATGGCAAATGAGACCTATTCACAGAATACCAGTTTATCTCTTAAGCTTAAATCGGTCACTGTTGAACAGGCTTTGCTTGAAATTGAAAATGCTTCTGAGTTTTTCTTTCTCTACAACTCTAAATTGATCGATGTTACAAGAAAAGTTAATATCGATGTTAAGAATAAAAAAATCGGTGATATACTTGATATTCTTTTCCCTGAGCAGGAAATTGAATACATTATCAAAGACAGGCAAATAATACTTGCCCCGAGAAGTTATGAATTACTTTATAAAAATAGCCAGCAGCAAGGGAAGATAATAACTGGCAAGGTTCTTTCGGAAGAAAATACGCCGATGCCTGGGGTTAATGTACTTGAAAAAGGCACAACGAATGGAACAGTTACAAATTTAGATGGGGAATACAAACTTACAGTCACTTCAGAAAATACTATTCTGGCATTTTCTTTTATAGGTTATCTTTCCGAAGAGGTAGAAGTTGGGTCCAAAACCCAAGTAGATATTACATTATCTCCTGACTTGATGAACCTTGATGAAGTTATTGTTGTAGGTTATGGTACACTGAAAAAATCTGATTTGACAGGAGCAGTTGCTACCATCAATACAAAGGAAATTAAAAAATATTCCACAAATGATGTTTCTCAATTATTACAAGGTCGTGTTGCAGGTATCTCAGTAACGAGTGATGGAGAAGCTGGAGCCACACCAACAGTGAGAATCAGGGGATTTAGCACATTAGGTAACTCAGACCAATCTCCTTTGTACGTTATAGATGGTGTTCGAGTTGATGGAGCACGCGATTTTAATCCAAATGATATTGAATCGATTACTGTACTAAAAGATGCATCTGCAGGTGCAATTTATGGAGCGTCTGCTGCTAATGGGGTTGTGCTTATAACTACTAAACATGGAAAGGAAGGTACTCCTATGAAACTGGAATACAGTGGTTACTACGGTTGGGATAAAGTAACTCAAAGAATGTCTGTCACAAAAAGACAAGATTACCAGATGTTACAAAATGAAATGTTAACAAATGCCGGACTTGATCTTTATCCAGGGAATGATCCAACCTCGCCATCATACATTACAAACATCGATACCGATTGGCAAAAGGAAGCTTATAAAACAGGTACCAGACAGGATCATAACCTCAACATTTCTGGTGGTGGAACATCCTCAGCCTACAATATGTCTTTAGATTATTATTCAAGCGATGGTACATTTGTTGGATCAGGGCCTAATTACAACCGTTATTCTGGCCGTATTAATTCCGAAACTGAAAAAGGCATTTTTAAAGTTGGACAATCATTATACATTGCGCACTCATTTCAGGATGGACTTACTGCAACATCCGACTATTTGTCAGGTGGCCGGCCTCCTATGGTTGTTGACCTCGTCACAGCGTCGCCCATTGTACCTGTTTATGATACAGCTAATTTGGGTGGATATGGTGGGGCCCCGCTGGATGGTAGCCAGAGTGTAAGCACTAATGTGGTTGGATTAAATACTCTTATTAAAAACACATCGGAAGTAGAC
>JAHEEB010001072.1 GCA_024640925.1 Bacteroidota bacterium
CATCTAAAAGTCCGGTGATGCCGGAATGAGTAAAGGTAGAATCGCCAATAACAGCAATTGCCGGACGAATTCCGGCATCAGCAGCACCTTTAGCCATGGTAACAGATGCTCCCATATCTACACATGTATTGATTGCATTGAAAGGGGGCAGAGCTCCCAGGGTATAACATCCGATATCAGAAAAGACATGTTTTTCTGATAGTTGAGCAAGAGAAGCATTCAAGACTTCAAATAAGTCACGATGGCTACACCCCTGACAAAGTGATGGTGGTCTGTTAACAAGTATTGAGCTTGTTGGTTTTTGTTCTTTGGAATAACCCGTAATGGTCTTGAACAGAATATCCGGATTTAATTCGCCTGTGCGTGGAAGTGAACCATCGAGACGACCTTTAATCTTTTGGTTGTCAAAAAAACCACGCAATAGTTCTTCATAAACCGGGTAACCCTCTTCTACAACCAATATTTGTTCAAATCGATGGCAGAAGCTCTCCATTATTTTTTTTGGTAGTGGATATTGGCTAATCTTTAATACCGGAATACTGAGATTTTCCGATTTTATTACTTCCATAACGTAATTAAAGGCTATTCCAAAGGCTATTATCCCCAAATTCTTATCTTTCCCTTCAAATACCTTGTTAAATGGAGATTCTTCGGAATATTCAACCAGTATATCCTGCATGCTTACCAGTTTCTGATATTGAATGCGTGCATTTGCAGGAAGTAAAACAAATTTTTTCCTGTCGGTTTCGGGCTGAAGAGAATTCTGCTGACGAGTGATACCCCTTGCAACTCCAGCCCTTGAATGTGATAGCCGGGTTGTTAATCTTAGCATTACAGGGAGTTTCAACCTTTCCGATAATTCCATTCCTCGAATGGCAGCTTCATAAGCTTCCTGTTGGTTTGATGGTTCAAATATGGGAATCATTGCAAATTTCCCGTAAACCCGCGAATCTTGCTCGTTTTGCGATGAGTGCATGGAAGGGTCATCAGCAACGGTTATTACCAACCCGCCATTTACTCCGGTTATTGCAGAATTAATAAATGCATCTGCTGCAACATTAAGTCCCACATGTTTCATACAAACCATTGTTCGCTTGCCTGCATAAGACATGCCTAATGCAGCTTCAAATGCTGTTTTCTCATTTACCGACCAGTTGGAACGTATTTTCTTTTCACGTGCTTCTGCGGATTTCTGAATATATTCAGTAATTTCTGTTGATGGGGTGCCTGGGTAAGCATACATTCCTGAGATCCCTGCATCGATTGCTCCAAGAGCAACCGCTTCTGCCCCTAATAATAATTCTTTTTGCATTCTTTGTTTTCGAAAAGTTTGAAAAGTTAATAGAAAGATTTTGTATAACAAAGAAGATTTATAAGGATTTATAAACCCTTTCAGATACATTAATAATTAAGAGGGGGTTACTTCTTCAGGTATTCTTTAAAAACTTTTTCGAATTTTTCAATTTTCGGTGTGATAGTGAACTGACAATAGCCCTGGTTAGGATTATTATTATAGTATTGATGGTGATAATCCTCTGCTTCGAAGAAATTGGTAAATGGTTCAACGGATGTAACAATCGGATCATCCCAGATGTGTTGATCTTCCAACTCTCTTTTTATTTTTTCAGCCAACTGGTGTTGTTCTTCGGAATGGTAAAAAATAACGGATCTGTATTGAGTTCCTACATCTCCTCCTTGCCTGTTGAGTGTAGTAGGATTGTGCGTTTTGAAAAATATTTCCAGAAGTTCAGTAAAGCTGATAAGATTCTTGTTATATGAAATCTGAACAACCTCGGCATGACCCGTGTTACCCACACAGACTTCTTTATAGGTAGGATTTTTAACATGGCCTCCGCTGTATCCGGGCAATACTTTAATAACACCTTCTACCCGCGAAAAAATTGCTTCACTGCACCAGAAACAGCCAGACCCTAAAGTCACTGTTTCAATGTTACTATTGTTCTGGGCATGTATCATATTTAACAAAAATAATTGAAAAATAAAGAATAAGAAAAACCTCATATGGATTCCTTTTAATGAATAACATATGAATGAATATTTTTGTTCGATAATATTACTCCTGACATTTCAGGAGGATTTTACTGTTATGATGAATTACCCTAAAAGTTCCTTCATTTCATAGTCCAGGGCCTTTAGCGAAAGCACAAAA
>JAHEEB010000019.1:0-9384 GCA_024640925.1 Bacteroidota bacterium
TCTCCCCCTGTTTTGAATACTCGCCCCCCCATAGGATGTATTTCGAACTCTAACTTTGAAATACTTTCTCTAAACTTTAAACTAAATTATTTATTATGAAAAAAAGTTTACTATTACTTGGGCTGGCGATATCAGTTCCTTGTTTCTTAATCCAGGCTCAAACCGATCCCGGAACTACGAATTTAAAACATCAATGGACATTTGACAATGGTACAGCCAATGATGTTATAGGTAGTGTTAATGGCACATTAATGGGTGGGGCTGTAATTGATGCTTCTACCAAAGCTTTAAAAACATCAGCAGATGGCGATTATTTATCTCTTTCTGGTACTGATTTAGCACTGAATTCATATTCTGAATTAACATTGGAAGCCTGGATTACTTCAACCAACACCAATACAGGTAATCCTATGCTTTGTTATTTTGGAAATACAACCAACGATCTTGGAGCACAGGGTGTTTTCATAACAACAATAAGCCGTAGTGCTATTTCTTGTTCTAATATATCTGCACCCTGGTCGTCAGAAGACAATGTAGGTGGTATAAATTGCAATAATAGCGCTTTACATCATGTAGTTTCTGTTGTAACAGCCTCTGAAATTAGATTCTATGTCGACGGTAATTTTCAGGGTTCTAAAGCTTTGAGTACTGGAAATAGTATATCGGCTTTAGGAACAGGCGTAGCTTATCTTGCAAAGAGTGGTTATTCTGTTGATCAAACATGGCAAGGTTTAATATATGAGTTTAGCATATACAACAAAGCTTTATCTTCAGACGAAATTAATTACCTGTATTTAAAAGGCGATGGTGCAACACCTTATATACAATCTTCCGTTTCATCTATTGAGACTTCTTCATCAGCCTCTTTTAAAGTATGGAGTGGTAATTTGTCGGAAACCATTACAATTACAGCTCCGGCAGGAATTACTGTAAAACCTTCAATACTTCAGTCCAACAGTGCTATAGTTCCGGTAAATGTTTCAGTTACATATGATGGAATTACTGCAGTTGACGGAAATATTACACTTACAAGTGGAACCACTACAGCTAATATTTCAATAAAAGCAGCCTCTACTGGTTTTTCTTGTTTTAATCCTCTTTATGCTGATACAATTACCTCAAATATACTTGCCGATCCATATTGCAGTTCATATTTTTCTGATGGTTGGGGATCAAAGAGTATAAATACGGATCCGACTTATATTTATTGCGGCAACGGAAGCGGAAAAATAGATGGTGGATCTTACGATCGTGCTCTTACCGGAAAACTGAAGCCGAATACAAAATATCGTGTAAAAGCAAAAGTATGGCAGGTAAGTGGTTCAACTGTTGGAATAGGTGTATATGGTTGGAATGGAACCGCCACAGATATATACCATGGAGCAACTACCAGTGACGCATGGGAAGATATTGATTTTACCTTTACAACCGGTACAATTTTAAATTCAGGAGGTCATGGTCTTTTCTTTAATTCCGGAACCGGATATATTGACAATTGGGAAATGTATGAAATGCCATGTATGCAATTTTCAGCATCTTCGCTTACCTATCTTACTTCCGGCACTCAAAAGGTAGCTGTAAAAGGCATTCATCTTTCAAATGATATATCCATAACTGCCCCGGTAAATTTCACTGTTGCACCATCAAAGCTGGCGGTCAATGTTAATGGCGATTCTGTTTCTATTACTTACGACGGTTTAGCATCTTCAACCGGTTATGTTTACTTCATCAGCGGAACTTCAAAAGATTCAATTCAGGTATCGGGTATTGCCGATCCAATTATTGTTCCTTCCATTTCATTTTTGACTTTCGATGAACTGAATAAAGAAGCTACTTTTACCGTAATTGCTGGAAATCTTAACGACAGTATTCGTTTTACAGTCCCATCGGGATATTCAATTAATCCTAAAGCCCTTGCTGCTAATGCAAATGGAACAACTGTAACCGTAACCTTTGATGGAACGACAGAAATAAAAGATTATATTATATTAACTAGCGAAACAGCCCAGGCTAAAGTACGAGTAATTGGAACCTTAAACTCTACAACCTATACGCCTCTTTATTCAGCCGGTAACCTGATAACTGACCCTTATTTTAATAGTTTAAACACTTACGGTGGATGGGGTGATGATAACAAAGGAATCACTACCGATACGAATGAAGTTTATTCCGGAAGCAAAAGTTTTAAGATGAAAGGTGCTTGCGGAGCTTCGTTAGATTATAGTCTTACCGGCAAGATGCTTTCAAACAAAACTTACCGGTTAAAAGCTATGGTAAAAACTACTGGTAACTATAAATTCATTGTCAATGGATGCGATGTTGATGGTTCAAACGATTATTATATTGATGTAAATACCAGTGAAAATTGGCAAATTATTGATACAACTTTTACTACCGGCACATTAGCGGCTAATCAGAATCTGTATTTCAATAGTTGCGAAGGGTATGACGGAACATTGGCATACATTGATAACTATGAGCTTTATGTGGCTCCGGCTATTTCTGTTGACCCATTATCATTAACATTTAGTGGTGAAGAAACCAAAACTTTTACAGCAACCGGATTAAATCTCAGCCAATCTGTTTCTATTACAGCACCTACTGGTTTTTCTGTTAATCCATCTACATTGGATGCAACAGCATCAGCTGCAGTTGTTTCAGTAACATACAACGGAATTAACAATTCCGATGGATATATATACCTGACTAGTGGATCTGTGAAGGATAGTGTTCAGGTATCAGGAACTGTTGTTACAGAAATTGGAGCAGTTAGCAACGAACTTTCACAATTTGTATATACCAACAATGGTTTAATTAATGTTTCTCTTGATCTTGCAAATGATACAGAAGTTGAATTATCCGTATTTACAGCCGATAGCAGATTGTTATTAAAGCAAAAAGGTAATTATTTTGCAGGTAAAAATCATGTCGTTTTGGATGTTAATCTTTCTTCGGGCATTTATATCGTAAATATTGTCAGAGAAGGAAAATCATTCAATTATAAAGTAATTAATATGTAAGTAATAGAAAATTATTAAAGAATAATTTGATTCCGTTAAGGCTTTAGTCTATAGATATAATATCTTAATGACTAAAGCCTTTTTTTATCAGAGATTATTAGTAGGTTGGATACACTTGTTGCTTGTTTATTATTGCTGTCCGATAAAAATATTAAATGTGACCCACATCTCACAAAAATTGCAACATCTACGAGGTTGTTCCTAAGAGGTCATTATTCATTTCTACAAAAATGCAACTTGTCAAATTATCCTCGAGGATACATTATTGTAGGGCAGATTGTTTTATGTTTTCACAACCTTGTAGAGGTTGCATGTTGCATTCTTATTTTTAAGCGTTTATTATGAAATCGAAGACATACAACAAAAAAAGCGGGCTAACCCGCTTTTTTTGTTTCTATCCATTAGATTCTAATATTCATTAATCCATTTATACCTGCGAGCAGTTGCTCCCAATCTCATTGAAACTGTAATTTCATGTGAACCATAACTTGCTTTTCCAAGGGAATTAAAGTTGTAATCAAATGCATAACCAAAATAATACCGGATATAGTTCATTCCACCAAAGATGGAAACAGAACTTGCTGTTCTGTAATTTAAACCTCCCCAATATTTTTTATTATAGATACATTTCATGTTTAAATCAAGCTGTGGTTGAAATGTTTCGGGAAATTTTATCATCGCAGAAGGCTCAAATTCCAATTGTTCAGCAGGACTGAAGCGATAACCTCCAATAAGAATATGATACCGTTTTATACGATAATCTCCTTCCCCTTTATCACCAAATTGTGCAACAGAACTAAACAATTGAAGCGCAGAATAACCAATATAGTAATTCGTTGACGTATAATATGTACCGAAGTTTACATCTGTCATCCATACCGATTGTTTCTTACCGGTAAGTATCGGATCAAATTCACCATCAGAAGTGATTAAATCATCCCCTTGTATCCTCAATTGTTGAAAAAGCAGGGATAATCCGAAAGAAAGCTGCGATTCACCAAAGTCTATATGAAATGAATAGGTTCCGTTAATCCCTGTTCTATCAATAGGGCCATTCTGATCGTTATATATATATGCACCCCAACCGGTGTTGCCCTTTCTGGTTTTTTCTGGTTTTTCTTTTCTTACTATCAGTTTTCTGAAAATATGGCTTTCACCGAGAATTCTGGAGTTTACCATTAATGCGTGAGTTTTCGGAGTACCTTTAAAGCCAACCCATTGCTCTCTGGCTATCAGGTTAATATTTGTATATCCATCACATCCGGCAACAGCAGGATTAAAGATGAATTTGTTCATGGTGTATTGAGTATAGACAGGAAATTGCTGACTCCAGGCATATCCCGCACCTAAACTAATGAATATGAGAGATATCACTATTTTCTTATTCATTTTCTGCAAAAGGTTATTTATATTATTGGTTTTCATGTAATTCAGGCTTATTATTTAACAATTGCTATATTTCCTTTTATAATCTGATTGCCATCACCAAGCAAATCGATTATATAGTAATAATTATCCATAGGTAATGCTTTGCCATTGAAGGTGCCTCCCCAATCATCATGATAACCATGCTCTTTAAGGTATACTCTTCTGCCCCATCTGTCAAATATTTCAATTTTAGCATCCGGATAAAGTCCTATGTTTTTAATAACCCATGTATCATGAATATTATCGTCATTAGGTGTAATAACATTCGCAATATCACCAAGTAAAGACTCTGAACACTCCATAATATTAATGGTGTCAATATCCTTACAACCATCATCGTTTGTTACGGTGAGGGTGATTGCTTGTATGCCGGGATATACGGTTATTGAACTACCTTTGTCTCCAGTCGACCATGAATAGGATGCAAAATCCCCTGCATTTAATACATAACCAGCCTCATCACAAATTATAGTATCATTACCAAGGTTAAGAACGGGACTGGCAAGAACAACAACAATCGCTGTATCTGAAGCCTTACAACCATCTTTATCGGTAACCAGTACACTAACTGTATCAACAGTAGACACAACTATTTGTTGTCCAGTGCTTCCGTCGTTCCATAAATATGTGGTAAACAAAGTATCTGTTGAAAAAGTATGACTTGATCCTTTGCAAATGTTTACTATTGAATCTCCAATATCGACTGATGGAGCTGAAATATATACTGAATCAAGACTTGGTTCGCCCAAACAACCTTCATCAGAACTGGCAGCAACCGAAATAATATGAGATCCATTGATCGTATTCCAGGTAACTGATATTTCATTATCTTCTCTTATAATATCCAGATCTGCAATAAACCATTGATATCCCGGTGCATCTGCAGGATTAACTGAATATGTATCATTATCACCAATACAATAAACACCGAGATAACCATCAACCCGGCTACCATCAGTCTGTATTGAACCTGTAACAGGCAATGGATAAGATACTCCTCTGACAGAATCACTCCATTCACCAACACATCCAATGTTGCTTATGGCACGGGCAACGACATAAATTGTATCTTCCGAATTAATAACAGGAGCATATTGGAATGGTGATAAATCGTCAGAACCATCAACAGTAACTCCATTATCTGATGAGAACTCTATTGAACTTCCATCGGGAGTAGTTGCAGTAAATACGATCTCGCCATATCCGCAACTCTTTGCATCAGTAATTTCAATTAAAGGTAAGGTCCTGACACTAATATAATCTGTTTTAGTAGTTGTTGTATCAATTACTCCATCTGATATAGTCAATTCTACCGTTTTTCTACCTGATGTTGAATATACAACTTTGTGGGGTCCTATACCTGTGGCAGAAAGAGGACTTGCATCTGTCCCAAAATTCCAGGCATAGGTAGTTGTTGGTTTGGTTCCAATGGATGTACTGGTAAACAACACCGTATCATTCGGACAAACATCTGTTGCATCGGCAATAAAATCGGCTCCGAATGGACAACCAGTTAAATTGAAAGCCAAACTTTTGGATGAACCTGCGCAACCATCCTCATTTATCTGGTAAACCGAAATATTTGCGCTTGTTGTTCCAAAATTAACCTGTATAGAGTTTACTCCTATTGCCGAAGTATCGGTAATAATTGTAACATCGGAAGGTACCGACCAGATAAATTTATTGGCTGGGTTAGGATCAACGGAATAAACTTCTCCACTGGCACTGCATTCGAGATTAGTATTACCGGAAATGTCTGAAGTAACTGGTAAAGTGGAAATATCAATGATAGCATTTCCAGAGCTTGTACCTGTACAATGAACATCGGAAACAGAAGTTACAGTGTATGTTTTAGCTGAAGATGGGGAAACATTCAGGATTAAAGTATCTTTAACCTGTCCATTAACATTGACCGGAGAGCTCCCGTCGGTATAAGTCAGATTCCATGGACTGGCACCAGTGAGAACAATGGATATATCTGTGCTTGATCCGGGACACAAAGTTTTACTTCCCGAAACTGTTGCTGTTGGTAATGCATAAATAGTGTCTTTCACAGCTCTTCTCCCACTGATACAACCCGTAGAACTATTTCTTGACTGGGCATAATATGTAGCTCCATTAATCAGAGCAGTTGATCCTGGTAAAACATTACCACCAGTAATTGTATCATACCAGTCAATATTTGTTCCGTTAGTGCCATTCGTAACACTCAAATTAGCAATAGTGGCACTACCACAGAAACTTTGAGGAGTGGTAGCTGTTGGCAGTCCAATAATAGTATTTGCTGGAACAGTAAATGAATCAGTAAAAGAACAAACTCCACTTTTTACTGTTACATTATATGTTCCGGTCGACAGATTTGTAATTGTTGGGGTAATTGCACCGTTTGACCATAAATAAGAATCCCATGTTCCGGTAACAGCAAGAGTATTTCCACCTGAGCACAATGGTGTTGGAGCATATACATCGGGCAAGGTAAAGGTATCGCAAGGCGTAACAAAATCAATATCATCGAGATAAAGGACTGACCCAACTTCTCCATGATAACCCGTAACATTGTAGTTTGTGGTAGTTACTGCTGTTATTTTAACTCTTGTAATATCAATTCCGCTCGTGTAATTTAAATTGATTGAGAAAGGTGAGTAATTAGCTGCTACAGGTAGTGTGGTAGTAAAGGTATTAATTGAATCTGTTGCCGAAAAAAGAGTAACTTTTATTTGTGCAACATCCGATGTTTTATGAGAGAACTTATAAAACCCTGTAAGCTGAATAGGCCTGAATATTGCAGGAAAACCGGTTTGATCTGATTGCAACAGACCTTTAACCTCGGCACCGGTTGTCATACTTTCTATGCGTGCAGCCAGATTACCGGAATGTGCTACAGTTGAAGGGGTAACCATAGCATCTTTCAAAATAAGGCTATGGGGCACTTGATTATGGGTGATCCAATAATCCGGAGTTTCATCGCCGAATTCTTCCCAGATTTCAAAACCTGAATTAGGTATTATATCACTTGAACCTGAAAACCACAAGGAATCAAACAACAATTTACTTTGTGACCTGACATAATACGGACTGGTACTGGTAATTCCAATAATACATGAATCTGGAATCGGAACAGCTTTTGGAGGAGCTATATTAAAACTCAACAAGGTATAATTAGCATGAATACCCAGGAGAGGATAAATTGTATCATATACTACAACGCCATTTTTCTTAAAAGAAATGAAAAAATTAGCAGTATCTCTCCAAGTATATATTGGTATAGAATCTTTAAAATATCCATTTATTTTTAAAGGCATACTTGTAACAGGAAAGCCCCCGGTATAAACTACTGCATTCGGATTATCAATATTTGTAATCAACCCTCCACATATAGCATAACTAAATAAGGAGTCGACTCCCTGAACATAATTATTGAGCCTTAGGGCATAATCGCCTGTATGACTTTGAACAGCTTTTAAGGTAGCCGGAATAATGTTGTAGGTGTACTGAGTTGCATACCCCGTATTCCATTGATAGGCTTCTTCTGAAACAACAATTTTTGTCCAGTCTTCGAAACCACCGTTAGGTATATACTGAGCTTTAACAGTTGTAAAGGCAACAATTGAGAGAAAAACAAGTAAAATTTTTTTCATATATAAAAAGGTCAGTTAGAAAACAAGGGTGAAAGGTAATATATATTCGTCAAATATTAAAAAGTGAACATCTATTAAATTAGTTTTTAGAGATTTGCAATGTCGTTTGGTATATATATAATTGCTTGTATCGCAGGTATCTCAATCATCCTTTATAAAAAAGTGTGAAATAGTATCTAATCAACATAGTATCTTCTTTGGTCTGCAAGGTAGACGCATTGGTCATTTTTGATCCTATATCTATCAAACTTTAATCGTTAATTTCAATTCCAATCAAACTTACATCATCAGTTTGTTCATACTCACCCTTCCATTTTTCAAACTGCCCTTTTATACATTTATTCTGACCTTCCATATCCAGATTCTGAATCTCGAGAAGAAGAGTATGGAGTCGTTTCTGCAAAAACTTTTTGTTCTCGGGTCCGCCAAACTGATCAACATATCCATCAGAAAAAAGATAGATTCGATCATTCTTCTCAAGTTGGATTAGATTATTTGTAAAATAAACCGTACTTTCTGAATTCTGAATACTTTTTCTATCAGCCTTATAAACAAACACTTCATTATTCCGGACTAAAAAGAGTGGATTTCGGGCACCTGCAAACTCCAAAATTTTTGTATTCGTATCGTAAGAACAAAGTGCCATATCCATCCCATCTTTAACATCACTTCCTGAGTATCCAAATATCTCCGTAAGCAATTCGTTTAATTTATTTAGGATTGATGCCGGTGAACAGCAATTAAATTCGTTAATAGTGCGATCTAATCCAATTTTACCTATGATACTAACAAATGCCCCTGGTACACCATGACCTGTGCAATCGGCATCGGTAAAGAAAATTTTACCGTTTTTCTCCGAAATCCAGTAAAAATCACCACTAACAATATCTTTGGGTAAGAACAGGATAAAGGATTCGGGAAAATATTTCCTGAAAAGATCTTCTGGTGGAAGGATAGCTGACTGAATACGTTTTGCGTAGTGAATACTATCTAAAATCTGCCTGTTTTTATATTCAATATCATCATATGCATTTTTTAATACAACGTTGCGAAGCTGATAAATTTCAGCCTCTTTGCGCGATTCAGCAACGGAAAAGGCAATCTGTTGATTCCTTAATTTATTTTCTGTTTCCTTGTTAAGTATTTCTTCGCGAAGCTGAATGTAATCTTTTAAATGCTGATGAGAACTGATGTAATCTTTATCGGACTCATACCAAACTGACAATTGATGATGGATTTCTGCCATCAGGGGTTTCATTTTCAATTCTTTCGCCAACTCAAGCGACTCGTCCAACAGT
>JAHEEB010000019.1:9394-11729 GCA_024640925.1 Bacteroidota bacterium
GCTGGTCTTTTATTTTTTCGTTCAGTGCAAGTCCTTTCCTGAGTCTGGCTTCAGCATCGCTGGTTATACCCTGCTCCATAGCAACGGTTGCAAGTCCCAGGTATGTCCAGGGCAATCCGGTCTCGTCATTTGCTTTCTGTCTTATTTCCAATGTTTCAAGGTATACTTCTTCAGCCTGCTGAAATTTTCCTTCGAGAGTATATGTACGTGCCAGCATATTCATTGCTGAGCTGATGGCTTTTATATCTCCTAATACTTTTCTGATTTCGAGCGCTTTTGAAAAAGATTCGGATGCACGCTTGTAATCAGCTATGCGCAAGTATACCTGTCCATAGGTTATCAGAGTATCAGAGTGTTCAATATCAAGATTATTGTTTAATGCCTGGTCAATCGATTCCTGGCAATAAAATAATGCTTTATTATAATCACCATAGCTATCGTAAACCATGGCCACAATATTATTAATCCGCGATTTAGCTCCAGGGTTATTAACTTCGTTAAGCAAATCAAGCGAATTCAGAAGATTTTCGAGATAGTTTGTTTCTATATTAAGCCAGAACTTAAAAAGCATGGAATACGCCAATGCTTCGGCATATAGTGCTTTATCGTTTTGTACCTGAGCAGCATTCATTGATTCTTCAGCCATTTTTAAAGCTTCAGCAGAATTGCTATAGCGCGAAAGCCATGCCTTATCAATTATATTCCGAATTTCGTTTTGCAGCATTTTTTCTGGTTAATTTAGCGAGGCATAAAATCGATTAAGCTTTTAACAGCAGAAGCATAATCGCTTTCAGGAATCTCATTCATGAGCATTTTAGCAAAGATACGGGCCTCGTCGAATTTTCCCAAATTATTATATGCCAATACCATGAAATAATAATTCATGGATTTTTCTTCATCAGTAAGTTTAAAATTCTGCATAAGTTGTTTTCTAAACTTTATTGCAGAAACATATTGATCATATTCGCTGCATGAACCGGCATATCTGTTTATCATATCTTTTTCGGGAGAATAGGCTGTAAAATCCCTTGTATATGCCCTTCTACCGGCCTGCAAATCACGCAGATCCTCTTCATATGATTTCAATTCATTAGAATACCACTCAAAATTTTGGCTTTGGATAAATTTGTCCTGTTTATATCGGGAAAGTACTTCTTCGTACTCCTTAATATCATTGGTTTTTTCTGCTTTACTCAATAAGTTGAACCATGCCTGGTGCCTGCTTCTGACAACATTATCAGTATCACGTGTATCGGCATCTCTGAAATATTTCTTGCTTATTTCAACAATCAGATCAAAACCACCACAATCAATAATATCATGACCATGAAGAAGAAGGGGTGGAATTTCTTCCGGAATGGCTTTTGCATACCTTTCCTTATATTCAGCCAGTTTATCTGTTTTCTCTTTTTTTCCCTCATTGTAATCATTTAACTCTTCTTCCATGCTATATACTTTCTCTTCATCTTCGGTGCCATCAAGTATGGAATGTGCAGTTTTAATCAAATCAGAGGCAAGTTCCGGTTTTTCCAGTTTAAGGCAGGCATCAAACAAGTCCTTGAGGTCATAGGCATCAAAATCTTCAGTCAGAACTTTCGTCTTTTCCAGGTATTTTATCACCTGGTTCTGCATTAAGTCTGTGAAGTTTTTCATTTCCGCAGAAGAAAGGTTTTCTTTATATATCTCAAACTTATCAAGGTATGAGACATAAGCCAGAAAAGCATCATATTGCAATACTTTATCTATTTTCTTTGCTCCGGCTTCTCTGGCTTCAAGTTCAGCCAGCGATTGCTCAACATTCATGCGAACCGAGGTGTAATACATACTTACAGGATATCGGGCAAGATATGTTTGTCCATGGTTTATGACTTCTTCGTGCAGCTTTAACTGGCTATATGCTGTAATATTATACATCTCCATCATTTCGCCGAATTGTATATCCATCGATGCGCCATACATACGTTTTTCAGGACTGATGCCCTTTTCAAGCAGTTTTGTATTAAATTCAAGAAGTGCTTCATAAGAAAAGGTAGAAATCAATATCGACCAACTATTGGAAATTTGAATTGCCCAGTTAACCGAATCAAGATTCATATTGTTCAGTATTACTTCAATTTTTTGAGCAAGTTGTTCTTCTCGTTGTTTATCAAGTACAATTAAGTTTTTCCTAACCTGTTGAAGCTTATCGACAGCCATAATAAATCCCGGATTATCCTTCACCGTTTTTTCCAGCGTTCTAACAGCCTCTTCCGTTAGTCCCTGGTCAAAATTATCGATGGCTTCGGAATAGCTGACAACAGTTGCCAGATTCACGGGTTGGTACCCGACATTCAAT
>JAHEEB010000019.1:11739-14459 GCA_024640925.1 Bacteroidota bacterium
GAGGCTTGCTGTTGGGTGAGTTTTAAATTCGCGGCCAGAAGCTTTACTAATGCTCCATGTATCTGGAAGAAGTTTGCTGTAGGTCCTGTTACTTCTTCAGCCATAATAACAGTAGATGTCTCAACATTGATAAGCCTTGCATCAATACGTATCTGGTCGCCCATAATAATATAAGCACCTGTGAGTATAGCTTCGGCACCCAGTCCTTTTCCTAATTGCTGTGCTGTTTTCGGATCGATGTATTTCGATTGTCCCAGTTTAATTTCACCAATTAGTTTTTCAAGCTTTTCCCTTTCAACTATAGTAAGTCCCTGGACTTTCGATAAATCAGTAATAAGCATATCGGTTATGCCCTTGGAAAGAGAATTGTATTTTACATCACCTGTTGTGTTATCGAAATAGGAAATAGCGATAACCTTTGAATATCCAATGGGTAACAAGAAAAAAAGTCCGGCTAATAATACAAGTTTATGTAACATTATTTTATGCGTTGTAATGCCTTATGGGCAGGTTCAAAATCAGGATTGTCATTAAGAACGAGTTCGATTTGCTCTTTTGCTTTATCCAATTCGCCTTTATCCATTAAATCGAGTGCTTCAGAATATCGAACACCTTCAGTCACATTAAGTTTCTGGGCAACCTGGGATTTGAGAAGACTATCCTCCCCTTCTTTCAATGCTATTTCCAAACCGGAAATGATTTTACCCGCCAGTTCTTTTTCCAAATCGAAAAATTTTTCTGAGGAACCTGTTACTCCCTCAGAACGGATTATTTTGCCGGTTTCAACATCAATCAAACGGGCATCAATCCTGAAATTACCAATCATTTCGAAATACGAGCCTACCATAATACATTTTGCTCCAAGCAACTTTCCCATTTTTATTGCTGTTGCCTGATCAAACCTTTTACTATTGCTCAAGTCCTGTTCTTTAATAATTTCCTCAAGCTTATCGCGTTCAACAACCTGCAGCATGTAATATTTCGATAAATCTGTAATAAGCATGTCTGTGAGACCTTTAGCCAGTCCTTTAAGTTTTATATCTTCTCCGTTATTATCAAAGTAAAGAATAGCTATTCTGATTGCATCGGGCGATTTAGTTACAGTGCTTTCGGCATATTTTAAATCGGAAGGTACTGCTGCCGGAACATTCGATGTAACCAGAGGTTGATCAGATACGGTTTTTCTATCCCTGGTAAAAAGGAAGACAGCCGCCAATACCAATAGTGTGGCAGATAAGATAGCAACAAACATGCCTGCTTTCTTCTTTTTCAAAGGCTTTGAATCTGTGGAGTTCGCTTCATTATCGGTATACTCCCTTAATGGTACAGATAATTCGCTTGGTATCTGACCTTTCAGGTATTCAAGAAAAAACCAGTTCGAAAGGTTGGCAAGTGCAGTCTGACAAGGAGTAATCCACTCGCGAGAGGTTTCTGAAAAATCATCCTGGGCATGAGCTCCATAATTTCCATAGGTTTGAATGGTACCTATTAGTATGCCTATTCTTTCAGGTACTACCTTATTATTTACCAATGCACGTCCCAGATCGTTCAGCATCAGTTTTTTCGATGAATCGTCACCAATTTCTTTATTGTAAATAAACTTACAAATAGTCTCTGCTGTTTTTCTTGCATTCAACAGAAACGTATCCGGATCAGCCTCAGCATAGCTAAATGACTTGATTAGCATTTTGCTTAGAGCTGTTATCCGTTCCTGCAATTCCTGTGGCGTTGGTTGATTAATCTCTTTATTCATACCTGGTTAATTAAAAAGTAAGGAAGATGTATACGATTCCAAAGGGAGTCAAGTTACGAAAAATGTATTGTGTTTAAAACATCTAAATAAATTCAACCAAATGAAAACATATCTTCGAAAAAACCAAACATTAAAATGATTGAAATTGCAAAAAAACCTAATAAAGAATTAGAAACAAAATCCGCAAATGAAATAGTAAACTATTTTTTGAATATTTGTAATAGAATGGCCGGATTGACAACCAGTTTGGGTGCAATAAACAGGAAACTCCAAAATAAAGGAATGTGGATAGATCAGTTATCAGTACTGTTTATTCTTTGTTCCAATAACCGTAAGAAATGATCTATGTAATTGTCCCAGGCAAAATCTTTTACTGCACAATGAGCATTTAAGCAAAGTGAAGGATAATCGGGATTATCGATAATTTTTGAAATAGTTTCTTCCAGCAAATCAGGTGAATTTGGTTCACAAAAATATCCGAAATTAATTTCATTCCCGAAAATAGTAGTAAACTCCAAATAAGGTGTTACTATAACCGGTACATAAAAATACATAGCTTCTATTATTGAGGAAAAACCGCCCCACTTTGGTGTTGTGTTAATACATAGTTTCGCTTCTTCGAGTAATTTGTAATAGGTTTCCTTTTCCAATTCTTTTCCCTTATCCAAATATCCATGGCAAAACACATTTTCGGGTAAAAAATCAAAATCGTTCTTGTTTAGTCCAATAATATGAAGACTTATTTTAAAATGTTTTTTCTTCAGATTATGAAAAGCACGTATTAATGTTTGAGCTCCTTCAATGTATTTATGATTACCAATAAATAACAATTTGTTTGATCTTTTATTAATATAATTGGTTTCTGATTCTTTAATTTGAACCATCGAATTAATAATGTTTCCAATATAATAGACATTCTTGTTTTCATACCGGTTTTGCATAAAGTTAACAACACCAGGAAAAAGCG
>JAHEEB010001073.1 GCA_024640925.1 Bacteroidota bacterium
CTGGACACTTAATATCTCAAAACTTAGTTTGTTTGATCGGTATTTTGCCTTGTTTTTCAAGAAGGAGATGAAACAAATGATCGAAGAGGGCATTGATGACATTAAGAGAGTAAGCGAAGAGTCGGAAACCAGCAGGATAGGCGAAATAGAAGTAAAAGAAATAAATGCTCAAACACTGATTGTACTTATTGATACTCTTACAGCGTCTAGTGCAGTGAGCAGGAGAATTGAAATGCTTGATTATGTTGCAAATTTTTTTGATAAACGAGAATTGTCACCAATTGGTAAACCATTGGGAATTTATATGGGTGCTATTAACGATTCTGCGCTGGTTTATGCATGTGGATTGCCCATACAAGAGAAGACATGGGTTTGGGAAACACTTCAATATAAAGAAATTCCTTCATCAAAAGCTGTTACTGTTTCCTATTTCGGCACAGATGCTTCAAAAGCATTTAAGGCAATTAAAAGATATATGAAGGAGAAAGGGCTGCAGGAAAATGGTCCTTCACTGGAAGAATATCTTTACAATTCGAAAACTGATAAAGACACAAATAACTGGGAAACCAAAGTTTATATTCCAATCAGATAAGTTTATTGGGTTTCTTAGATTTTGCTTATCCTATTGGAATTTTATGCTTTGGTGGAATAATAGTACCACCAAAGCATAAAAACTTATAATTCTAATATTCTATTGTATTAGAAACCTTGGGTTTTTTCTTATACAGGTCTGTAAAAGATTGTTGGAAAACAGCAGTATTCCCATTATTGGTAATTGTATAAAGCTTATTACTGCTGCTTTTGATTTTTGATGGCATATGATACCTGATTATCAGGTAAGAATTGTCCCAGGCTTTTTTAGTCTCATCATCTAGTTCCTGACCTTTCAAATCAGTCAGGTCATAATTATTTTCGGCCCTGGTTATTTGAGTGCCATTCCATTCAGGAATGATTGATCTGACAAAAGATAAAGATTCATTTATTTTAACAAGGTCAGATGTTTGATCAATTTTATAGTAATTAAGTGAGTCCCAGTTTATGTTTAACATTGAAATAGAAAATACCATAATCTTTTGAGGTATATCTACATGAAATTTAAAAATTGTATGTTTTACCAAATAATACATTACATCGCTGATATACTCTTCTTGCTGAGGAGTAAGCTCATTAAGAGTATCTTTCTCAGAGATGGAAAGTTTGATTGAATCTTTACAGAAATTAGGAAATGTATCGAGGGCAATGTTGAATATTACAGGCTTTAATTCATCTTTTGCCTTAGTCATAGCTTCTTCAATGTTCTTTTTAATAGATTTATCTGATTCAGGTACATTCTGTCCTGACATCGATTCTGCAAAACCAATGGCTCCTTGGGTTATTAAGTTAACAATTAAGTCCTTGTTTTCAGAATCCAGAGATTTTGAAAAATCGAGTTCTAATTTGATGTCTGCTGTCTTGTTTTGGTGAAATTGAATATCTTCAACAAGATTGTATGAACATCTGCAAAAAATAAAAGGCAATAAAAGGAAAATTTTTTTCATATAAATTAGTTTAAAATCTTTTCAAACTTATCTAAATTCAAGAACAGAAACAATTATTCTTATTAAGGTTATATAAAAAAAACGCCCCTTATCGAGGGGCTATGAAGGAAGAATACTATTCAGAAATTCGGGCTAAATAACTACTCCATGTATGGATTGGCCTAACTTTTTCACAACTACAATATATTTTCTCTAATCAACTCTAACTATATTGTAAATCGAATTTCATGAGATTTAGGTGTCAAAGCATATTTTTGTAATCCTTCCATATATTAATTCCACTTATACCCCTTTTGTAATCCTTAAAAATCGAAAAAAATTAATTTATTTTTTAATATATTGAAATTTAATGCATTACAAAGAATGTTTTTTTAGTTATTTCTTCATTTTGGTTAAATATTTAGCGAACAGACTTACTTAAAATAAAAAACGCCTCTTTTTCGAGAGGCGAGAAAAACGTTTGAAATTCATTTTAATAACTACCTGATGTAAAATTGGCCTAACTTTTCATGAACTACAGTATAAACATTAAACAACTCTAACTATACTGTAAATCGAACTTCAATATATAAAGACATTAATTATGAACTTCTATATATTAATTCCACAAACTGCTGTTTTGTAATCCT
>JAHEEB010001074.1:0-795 GCA_024640925.1 Bacteroidota bacterium
GATTTATAAAGTAAATGGCATTAAAAAAACCTTTAGATATAAAAAATTTCTTGCTCCTTGGTTGTCATCCGTTCAATATAATTCCTTGGAAAAACTAATGAATTCTTTCTCTGAAGATTTTGATGTTTTAATTGTAGGAAGCGATCAAGTCTGGAATCCTTTAGTATCAGGCATAAAAAAACTAAACCCTGCTTATTTTCTTGCTTTTGCCTCATCGGATAGGTATAAAAAAATATCTTATGCATCGTCTGTTGGACCGCATATTTTTAATGATGAAGAGAAAATATTAATAAAAAAGTGGTTGTCTGATTTTTCTTATTTGAGTACACGAGAAATATTTGGAAAGGAACAGTTGGAAAATATTTTAAATAAAAAAGTTGAACTTGTATTGGATCCGACTCTTCTTTTAGATAAAATAGATTGGCTTAAAGTTGCTAATCCATTAAATATTAGAACAGATTATGTTCTAGTTTATAATGTTGGCCATGATTTAATTAAGTTATCAGCATATGCACGCAAGATTGCTGATAAAAATAATTGGAAGGTTCTGTTTATGTCAAATAAGTGGAAAACAAACAATAATATTGATATTAATGTGCATCACTGTGGACCAAAAGAGTTTGTTTGGCTTTTTGCTAATGCAAAGTTTATTGTGACCAATTCATTTCATGGAACAGCTTTTTCCATAAATCTTGAAAAAGATTTTGTTAGCATAAATAATCCAAAGACTCCTCAACGAATCCAATATTTATTGGAAAAGCTGGATTTATTACCGAGATTAATGTTTGATATTTC
>JAHEEB010001074.1:805-2166 GCA_024640925.1 Bacteroidota bacterium
TAGAGATAAATATAGATTATTTAAAAGTGATTCCTACACTTGAAAAAATACGTAAGCATTCTATTGAATTTTTAATTAATGCAATTGAAAAGTGAATTAATTTAAAAATAAATTTATGCATGAAGGTATCTTAAGCAGAGATAATTGTCCTATTTGTAATACTGTTTCATCATATTCAATTTTCAAAAGAAGTTTTAGTGAAAAATTAATAAATGAATATATGAACATTGCATATCAGGGCAATGCTGATATTGAATTTCTAAAAGACATAAAATTTGAAATTGTAAAATGTAAAAAATGTAATTTTTCATATCAAAAATATGTGTTAGATGAAAATCGATTAAATGACTTATATAACAAATGGATTGATCCTAAATTAGCTCTAAAGTGGAATAATAATGGAGATAAAATAAGAAAAACTCAAACTAATATATATTTATTAAGTTGTGCAAAAAAATATTTAAAAAGAGAACCAAATACAATTAGCGTCCTTGATTTTGGAGCTGGATTTGGTGAAACATTGCTTTCAGCAAAAGATTTGGGATATAAATCTTATGCCTATGAATTTTCAATTGAACGAATCAAACATCTCGAAGAAAATGGGATAAATACAATAGATGACAATAATCAGATGCGATTTGACTTCATAATAGTTAACCAAGTCTTAGAGCATATAACATATCCTGGAGAAATACTAAAAAAGATTGCTTCGAAGCTTAATGATAATGGGTTAGCATATATTTCTGTGCCGAATTGCCATCAAATTGTTTATAAACTTAAGAATACTAAAAAAATCACAAATGCTGAAGAACTTCATAAAACTTTACTTAAAACAAGCGTAGCCGCATTTCAACATATAAATTTTTTTACAAATTATAGTTTTAAAAAATTATTAAGAAGGAATGGTTTTCGACCAATATTCCCTTTGTATCAATCAATAATGAGACCATATAGTGTTAAATATTTTCTGCGTCCATTTTACAAACATTTTTTTGGTACGGGCTTATTTGTTAAAAAGATATGATTAATTTGTTTACAGGAAAAGATTGTTCCGGGTGTACTGCTTGTGTTTATTCTTGTCCGGTACAATGTATTACAATGCAGAAAGATTTTGAAGGATTTCAATATCCTGTAATTGATCATTCTAAATGTATTGAATGTAAGGCATGTTTAAAAATATGTTCTTTCAATAATGATTATACTTTAAAACTATCTTATATAGAGCCTCTGGTATATGCAGCAAAACATATTAATGAATCAATAAGATTAGAATCAAGTTCTGGAGGTTTGTTTATTGTTTTTTCTGATGAAATTTTAAAATTAGGAGGCATTATTTATGGTGCTGCTTTTTCTAATGATTA
>JAHEEB010000326.1 GCA_024640925.1 Bacteroidota bacterium
GTCTTTCTTGAATTGTTTTGCCTTCCGCTCCATCAATGATTGGCGCTAATATGTTCCCTTGACGTATAAAAATATCGAAAGGCTTTGTTAAATTGTGCTTTAATTGCACATAATTTCTAACCTTCCTTTTAATACAAACGTCTGTTACCAGACCTTCCTGGTTCTCAGCATCTACACGGGGCAAGTTTGCTTGATCAGGATCTCCATTAGGGTTTCCATCTTTAACATCGAATAAAAACACAAAGTCGTAACGATTTTTAATTGCATCTGTTGCCATAGTTTATTCCTCCTTATTATTTTCTATAATTGATTGTAATTCTTTATTATTTTTTGCATTATCATAGTCTTGCTGCTTTTGATGGTAATATCCAAGCGCAAATTGACCTTGTTCTTCGAGCGAAAATATCGCCGGAAATTCATTGATTAGGCTACACAACTCCTGCAATTGCCTATCGAGAATTACTGCAAGGCCAGGTTTTTCGTGTTTCAATTTTGAAATGTGGTTTTGCGACAATTTCATTAACCTGCCAAATGCGGGTGCAGGGCTGGTTGATGCAAACGAAAAAAAGCGTTCGCGAATACCTGCATTCAAATCCTTACCTTGCGATGCACGTTGAATTCCTTCCATTACAGCGAATATTTTCCCACAAACAATTGCCGGACTGGTATCGTTTGGGTCGTTTTGTTCTTTAATCATATAACCTCCGTTTTTAGTATTTCTATTTAGTATAAATCGTATTAATGCCGCTCTTTCAGTCGTAATGGTTTCTTTTGATTGTCCGTCTTCGGCGCTCTCAACAAAACGAATTCTTTTTAACACCGCTGTTAGAATCCACAAAGGTGGAACTGTACCTTTTAGTGCTGCATTCCATAGTTGAGTGGCTACACGAGAATTGGTTGGGTCATTGTCCGATTTGGTATTATGCCCGGCTCGTGCCAATGCATATAATGGAACATAACGAGTTTCGCCATAAGCTCGAATACCAATTTCCTGAAACCATTTGGCTATATTTTGTTTGTATTCGTCGAGGCTTATTTCTATCCAGTCGCGAACGGCAATACGGGCAGCTGCACCAGAAAGCGTACAGGAGTATAACTGGTTGGTTTTGATACCCTTAACTACTTTTTGTTTGGCATTTGTAACAGAATCAATAAGATTTGCCACTTGTCCTACATCTGGATTGTCTAGTAAGTTTAATTCCTCAATTGGTTCATCCTCTTTTGTCCAGAATATTATTGCGGTATCCGAACCAAAGTTTTTGCGGTTTGAGTAGATAAACTGTGTTTTTGTTTTTCCCTTTTTATCCTCAATAATTGTTTCATTACCGCTCGATAATAAATAATTTAGCCCTTCAACATAATTCTTAGCACAATTTGTACAAATAGAAGAATTATCATTTCCATTTAATTGATATGACTCAAATGCAGGTGCATTATACGAAACTAAAGCACATCCAGCTTTTTGACCATCTGGAACACGTTTAATTGCACCATGAGGTTGATCCAAAACTGGAAAATCGGATTTTCCGCAAACAGAACACACCTTTTTATCCCCTTTCAATTGCTCTGATTGTTCTTTCTCAAACTTTTCAATTATTGCAATATAAACCTCCTTCTGTTCGTGCAAACGAATATCTTTTACGCGAAACGCAATATTACCGGCTCGTTCTTTTTCTCCTACTTGTAATTCAAATGCCTTTGTCGCTTTCTCTAATCCATTAAGTTTATTTTCATTATAAAATAAAAATACAGGCGTTATACAATCTAAATTCTTGTAAATATTAAGTTTTGCCAAATAAAGATTGTGTTTAAATATGGCTGCTGCCTCAGCTTTCTTTTGTTCCTCACTTTTTTCCGTATCTGGTATATCCCAATTTAAACCTGAATAATTTAAGACTTCCCCTGCCTTATCAAGAAGTAATCGCGCTTTGCCTTTTTTAGCAGTTAGAGCCTCCGCTTGTCTGCTAATTTTTTCGATTACAGAAAATGAATTAAAAGAACCATCCTCATTAATAATTAAATCAATTGAAATGGGCTCATCTTTTAATGCATCGTGCCCTTTACGTATACGTTTTCCAAATTCTGCCAATTCCTTTATCATACCGTGGCCTCCTTTTCTTCGCTTTGATTAAATCCATAAATAACTGCCGATACTTCGCTATCCATTTCGGGCTGAATGTGCGACGATTGCATCATTTGTTCGTTTTCGGTTTTGGGACATTCCAAAACGCCATTGATAACTGCCACATCGTAGAAAAACAATGGGGTTGGTTTACCTTTTGCATCATAGTAAATATCGAAAAGCATACTTCCGATGGGTATAATTTCCTGAATGGATTGCTCCGTGCCATCGGGCGTATTAAACTCGGCTGCAAATTCGCGAGTACCTAAAAATGGGCGCCGCCAACATTGCCCTTTCTTAACACGTCGTTTAAACATTTCGGCATATTTTTTTGGCGGATTGTTTGTGTCGAACTTCTTTTGATATACAGAGGCTTCAATAATATAGGCGACATTTTTCAATATAATACTATTGCGCTGTGCTCTTCGCTCTTCAATTATAATTGGCGTTTTTCCTTGTTTTGCATTAATTTCGTTACGTTTAACCGAAAAGAATTTTACTGGATTTAAAACAATAATGCGATGTACCCACCACTGAAATTCTGGTTTCCAGAGTATAGAATCGAGTACTCCCCGCGCTGCCGAAGGAGTCATGCAAGGGTAGGTCATTCGTTCAACTTTTAAGTCGGGTCGGGTAAAACAAGCAAAATCGCCTGTTACTTTAATCCGTACAATTTCGTTGTCTATCATATGGCTATTCTTTAAATTGGGCTAAAGCCCGGTTAATTAATTCATTGTTTAACCCCTTCCGAAAGCTTTCGGAATAAGGCTGGGGTTATTGACACGCTGTTTTTATTGGGCTTTAGCCCTTTTCGCTTTTATCATACTATTAAGGTATCAAGAATAGGATTGGCTGATAAACCGTAATCTTTATCATACGTTCCATACCATTTCCAGTATCCTTGCGGTTCTTTGCCCATTTTACCAAGGTTTTCTTTCATAAAATTGTCGTAAACCTGTACCGAAAATTGTTGCATAGCCCGATAATCAGCACGAGACAATGTTGGTTTGTATCGGATGCGTTCATACAATTCAGCACTACCGTCGCAGAGAATAAAAATGGGAGTAGCTGTGTTTTCTATTAATCGGTATGCATCGGCAACCGTTTTAAAATTAAACCCTAATCGAGCTTTTTCTATATTTTTTTTATCGTCAGGTATAAAAAGTCGGAATACTTTTCGATAATATTCTCCAAAAAAAGCGTGTTCGAAAAGCAATTTTTCATTCCCCTTATATAAACCATTGGCAAACTCGGCCAATGCTCTGTATTGTTTATTAGGAGCTCCTGAATCTTCTATCGAAAAAATGAAAACACTCCCCATTTCCGTCATTTTGCCTTCGCGGTTGCATCGCCCGGCAGATTGAATAATTGATTCCAATGGAGCAATTTCGCGGTAAACGCAAGGAAAATCGAAATCAACTCCGGCTTCAATTAGTTGGGTTGATGAAACGATTATTTTTTCTTTGTTTCGCAAACAAGTTCTAATATTCTCTATTACTTCTTTACGGTGTGCCGGATACATAGTTGTTGATAAATGAAATGCCCGACAGTTTGTATTCGCTATTATTTGATTAAAAAAAAGCAATGCTTGCTTTTTGGTATTAAATATACACAAAGCAGAACCATCATTTTCTATAACATTTTTACTCAGCTCGATTATCGAAACTGGCTGATATTCATTTACTGAATAATAATTTACCCGCCGGGTTGCTTCGAAAACTTCTTTTGGGTTTTCCACCAACGACTGTATGTTTTCAATACCATTAAATCCTTCACTTTTTTCGAATGCAGGTTGCGTAGCAGTGCAGAACAAAAATGAAGTACCCATAACGTTCTGTACATTTTTTAACATGGTTAATGTTGGCAAAACTAATTCTTTAGGTAAGGTTTGCACTTCGTCGAATATCACAACCGACTGTGCTATATTGTGTACTTTGCGACATCGGGAAGGTTTGTTACCGAACAGCGATTCGAAAAATTGTACCGACGTGGTTACAATAATCGGGTAATCCCAGTTTTCAGTAGCAAGCCGCTTGGTATATGCCGTATTATATAACGATTCGTTTGCAATATCCTTGTTTGCATCTTCGTCTTCGTTGAAATTCGAATGATGTTCTAATACCCATTCTTCGCCAAATATTCTCTTAAGTTCTTTTGCTGTTTGATCGATTATACTAATAAATGGTAATACTATGATTATTCGATTTAGTCTATTATGTCTGGCATGATGAAGCGCCCAACTTATAGAAGTTAAGGTTTTTCCCATACCTGTTGGTAAAGTCATTGAATAAAATCCAGTATGTTCCAATGCTTTTGAAACCGCATATTCCCGGACTTTATTCCTCAATTTGTTGATCTCTCCTAATTTACTTTTTTTATTAAATTCGTTTTCGATTTTTTCTATTAAATAGTTTGGATCAAAAGCTCTTGTATTTCTCTTTTTAGTTAATGAACTGTTAAAATGATTCTCTGTATCGAGCCAATCGGCATCAGTTAATGCGCTGAATAATAATCTTATAAAAATCTCCCTATCCAGCTTGTTTGTGAAATTCAATTTACTTGTAAAGAAGAAATTTTCATTTATTTGTAATTCGTCAAAGAATTGGTGTTTAATTTCATGAACGCTATGAGTGGGTTCTTTGAATTCTTGATAAATATTTTGTAAATCAGAAAAATTAGGGATTCCCTTATGATGCCCATCAATCGCAAATGCTGCTTCAACTTGATTGTTAAGTGCAGATATTGCTGCACCCCAGCTTGAATGAGGAACGCTACCTCGTTGACCTCCATTTATTAAATAATGCTGAAATGCCGGCTGATACTTGCCAAAATCATGCAATAGTCCTGTAATTTTGAAAATTTCTTTGTAATCTGTTTTACAGCAAAACTCAGACATTATTTGAGAAACCTCACTTAAGTGGATTGCTAATAGATGAACAAATCCCGCTTCATTTTTTGAATGCGCAATATACGCCATAACTTTTTTTCTTATAATTTAAATAAGTTAGGTGTATTTAACGTCTTTTTTATCCGAATTTTATAAACAGGGAATAATGATTTTATAGCCTAATTTTGCTTTGAAAGTTTTTAAATTTTAAACTTCTATTGAACGTAAAACCAACACTTGCTTTTATTTTTCTGCAAGATACTGGATGACTGTATACTGTTCAAGTTGAAAACTATTGTTGGTATTCGGTATTCAAACTTCAAACAATAACTTCATCGTAATTAAAAAACTTTACCCGGAAAGTTGGTTGCTAATTACTTGTTGCGTACTAATAATTGCACCAAGCAAATTTACTTGGTTAGCTCTATGGATTTCTTCTTCTAGCAAATTAAGTGATTCTTTAAGGTTATCAGCACGAAGATTAGTTATATATTCAGTTATTTTATTGACTGCAAAAACACTTCTATATTTCTCAGGCAATACAGTGAATTTATCACATTCGTTAAAAGTATCATCAAGGATGTTATTCAACATGTCAATTTCCTTTCTATTACTTTCATATCGATTGCGCACGATATGTTTCTTAAAATAATTACCAATTGGTATAGATGCAAGTGAAAAAAATATAATAAAAGAAATTACTGAAAGAATAATATTTTTCGAAGATAAGTTATATAAAAAATAATGAGTGTTGTACATAGCATGAGAAATAAAATATGAC
>JAHEEB010001075.1 GCA_024640925.1 Bacteroidota bacterium
GGGATACCAGATGCCGTTTCTACAATAATATCCTTACTACCGCAACACAAATTCCGGATGATTATGGGTTCATTTCTAATAATATATATATTAATGATAGCACCGGCAAAGTTTATGAAGCTATTCCCGGAAATATCCAGGATTTCATCGATCAGGGAAAAATTCCTGGTGCTCTGATTGGCGGAAGCGAAGCTATCAATGAAGGTGCAACTCAATACAAAAATGAATTACCCTTCGATTTTAATAATAAGAGCCGCGATGACAAACCAGATATCGGGGCATTGGAATATTAAATAACGTTTTTATATTCAGTGTAAAAACTCCCCTTCTATCCCTGGAAAAGGATAAGAAGGGGAGGAAGTATACAAGTAGGGAAGATCTTAAAAAGCCAATATTGCGAATTAACGCAAATGATGTTGATTTATCCGGGTAAAACCTGAACTTTTAGTTTCAAACATCAAATTTTCTTCTTGCTTATAATAAACCATTCTTACATTCTTCATAAGCTCACTGTAGGTATAGTCTTTTATCTTATGTTTGTCTTTTTTTGATTTAAAAATAATTTTGCCACTATCAATAACCCTGGTTATTAAATTCCATAGATCATTGAATTGCTTGCGGTTTTCGAGAACCAACTCCTTGCGTTCCCTTAGTTTACCAACCTGATCAAGTATATCCGATTCGAAAGAGTTAATAAAATCGTTCGTTTCAACCCTGAAAGAATTAGTTAATCCTACTTTACGAAAAGCTTCTATATTAGAATCAACATTCTTAACAAGCGTTTTTAGATGTTTGATAATTGCTTCATCATTTCTGGTATCTATTGATTTTCGTATTAAACTGAAACCAAAATCTGCTGGATTCATGGTCAAAGAACCCTTTACAAGATTTGTATATTCTTCAAACTTGTTGATAAGAGTGCGGGTTGTAACATAATGCAATTGTAATCTAACAGAAATCATTTTCCTCTCTCCAATAAGCGATTTAGGTGAAATCAGCCCGTCGATCAACGCAGTAAGAAAATCGTAACGGGTAAGAAATTCGGAATTGAAAACTGAGGAAAAGGCAGCAAATTCTGCCTGATCGCGCACATAGGCATTGCGGATAAATCTTGCAAGGAAGGGTAGTTCTTCAACTTTGCAACGAATTTTTAATTCATCCATAGATCAATAATTTAGGTTTGGTTTAAAAACTTGGGGTGAATTGTTATATTTGGAAAAACATAAAGCGTACCACTATAGAAATCCCATAAGAGCGTTCACATAGGAGGTTTTTGTTGTTTTCGAATAATTCACATTATTGTAAACGATGAAAAAAAGATCTCCAATTATTGAATGGTTTTTTAGGTTATTAAATACCTCTTTAAAGATAGTAAAGGATGATTTTATAACAATAAAACATTTTTCTGAAGCTTCAGAAAATGTGGTAAAAAGCAATACTGTGTTGTTATGAAACGGGTTTCTTATTTTCATAAAACACATAGATGTAGCTAATAATATAAATCTTGATGAGACATCAAACTGAGAGCTCAACTTATGGAAATGCAAATGAGATTCCCGATTCATTGTAAACTTTTGTGGTTTGGTTTCGGGGTTCAATTTAATAACGTTTTTTGAAACTACCTAACTCTTTTCATATATTTTTTAATTTATTTTAACACAAGACTAACGTGATGCGATAATTAACAGCTGGCAGACTTAATTTGATGAATAGATGACTACATTTTAACCAGTTTATTTTTTAGTGCAAAAACAACCAGTTGAGCTGTATTTTTGCAATTTGTTTTGAAAAGAATATTTGAGCGATGTTTGTCAACAGTACGTTTGCTGAGAAAAAGGGCATCGGCAATTTCCTGGTTTGACAACCCCTTACAAATTAACTCAAGTATTTCAAGTTCTCTATCTGATATCTCGGTAGTGTAAGCAGATTGTTCTTCAGACGATTCGTTTTTTATGATCTGGTACAGAATATTACCAGGAAAATGGGTTTCGCCCCGCAAGACTTTTTCAATAGCAAGTCTAACTTCATTGATTGCTGCATCTTTCAGAAGAAATCCTGCCGCCCCGGCATTTATCATCCGTAAACAATAGTCGTCTTCGCCAAACATTGTCAGTGCAATAACTTTAAGCTTGTTGCTTAATTGCATAGCTTGCGAGGTAGTTTCT
>JAHEEB010000327.1:0-2526 GCA_024640925.1 Bacteroidota bacterium
TCGTATTTTCTGATTGTATTTTCAAATTCCAGGAAATTCATAACATCCACATCAATATTGATTGTCTCTTTGACTTTTTGAGCAAGAAAGGCAGAAAGTTCCAATCCATGTACCTTCCAGCCAAACTGCTGAGCCCTGTATAACAGGGCGCCATTTCCGCAACCAATATCGAGATAATCACCAACAAAGTCAATATTTTTTTTTATGAACTTAAAAGTCTGAGAGGCTCCTTTATTGAGCTTATCCGGAATGGGATCCGGAAAATCGAGTGCGTATTTTTCCTGGTTCGATATAGTATTTAATCCGGTAATATCGAGGTTAATCAAACCGCAGTTCTGACATTTGTAAAAATGGAATTCATTATTATTGCCTTGTGAATAGTATAACTTAAGGTTGGTACCTTTGCATAATCTGCAATTCATAGTTTAATTGAATTATTGAAATTGATTATCGTGTAGTTTTTTAAACTCACCTTTCGATTGTAAAAGTTGTTCAAAACTACCTTGTTCTATTATTTTTCCATCGCGAATTACATAAATAATATCGGCATTTCTCACCGTTGAAAGCCTGTGAGCGATAACAATACTGGTACGATCTTTCAACAGGTTGTTAATGGCTTCCTGAACAAGCTTTTCCGACTCCGTATCAAGCGAAGAGGTAGCCTCGTCGAGTATCATTATGGGATTGTTTGTTAAAACTGCCCTGGCAATTGAAATACGTTGTCTTTGTCCACCCGAAAGACGACTCCCCCTGTCGCCAATAATGGTATCGTAGCCGTTTTCCGTTTCCAGTATAAAGTTATGAGCATTGGCAATGTGGGCGGCATATTCAACCTGTTCCCTGGTGGCACTGTCAACGCCAAATGTTATGTTGTTATAGATTGTATCGTTGAAAAGAATAGGCTCCTGATTCACAATACCCATAAGCCTCCTGAGCTGACCAGGTTCCATATCGCGGACATCAATACCATCTATCAGCACGCTTCCCCTGGTTGCATCGTAAAAACGCGGAAGAAGGTCAGCCAGCGTTGATTTTCCCGAACCTGATTGGCCAACAAGAGCAATGGTTTGTCCCTTTTTAATGTTGATATTAATATCCTGAACAACATAATCTTCCTGGTATTTAAACCAAACTCCTTTATATTCAATCGACTCGCGAAAACCATCGATATTGGTGGTTTTCTCTTTAATCAATATGTTCGATTCGGTGTTTAAAACCTGATCGACACGGTCGAGTGCCGCTAATCCCTTTTGTACCCTGTAATAAGCAGTGGAGAAGTTCTTTGCCGGATTAATTATGCTATAAAACAAAACCAGGTATACAATAAATTCAGCAGCATCGAGAATAGGTTTATCAGCAAGAATTAAAGAACCACCATACCACATTACACTAATAATAACAAAGGTGCCAAGAAATTCGCTAAGAGGACTTGCAAGATAGTTCCGGATTAAAACCGAATCCATAATCTGGCGGTATCTTTCGTTCTGCTTATCCTGCTTAACCGCCATTTTTTTCTCTGCATTAAAACCCTTCACAATTCGAAGTCCGCCTAATGTCTCTTCAATAGTCGATAAAATTTCGCCCATTTTTGTCTGGGCTTTATATGATTTTTTCCGGAGAGCTTTGCCAACATAACCAATTATAGCGGCAGCAATTGGAAACATAATAAAAACGAAAAGTGTTAATTTGAAACTCATAAAAACCATAACCAGGAGAGAAAACAGTATGGTTATCGGATCTTTGAAAATAATATCGATGGGTGAACCAACAGAGTATTCAATTTCCTGCACATCACCAGTCATCCGCGAAAGTATATCGCCTTTACGTTGCTCGGTAAAATACCCCATAGGCAGCGAAAGAACTTTGTTATACAATTTATTGCGCATATCTTTAACCACATGGTTTCTGATTTTTGCCACACAGAAAGTAGCCGAAAAAGTAAATGCAGTTTTAAAGAAGACCATCGTTATTCCAAAAATTCCGACATACATCAGCACATTAGTAGGTTCATACTTTATCATTAAATCGCCAATGTATTTATACAGATTGTTCATTACCGCAGTCTTTAAACCATCGATAGGTAAAAAATGAACAGCCATATATTCAGTTGCAGGGGCTGACATTCTAAGAATGATTTTCAGGATGGGAATAAGGGTAACAAACGAAAAAATGCCAAATAATGCAGCCAGTACGTTAAAAATTACATTGAATACCAGGTAACGTTTATAGTTCGGCAGGAACCTGAAAAAGACTTTTAAAGCATCGCGCATATTAAATTCCTGTATAATTGTAAGGTGTTACTTTTTTTATTTCTTCTTTGACACTATCTGAAATAGAGAGAGAATCTACAAATGACATTATCTCGTCGTGTCCTATTTTTTTGTTTGTACGGGTTAAATCCCTCAATGCCTCATATGGATTAGGATACCCTTCTCTGCGGAGAATAGTTTGAATAGCCTCGGCAATAACCATCCAGTTATTTTGCAGATCCTGTTCAATCTTATCCTGGTTTAAAACCAGTTTATC
>JAHEEB010000327.1:2536-5788 GCA_024640925.1 Bacteroidota bacterium
TTCCTTTCAGAAGCGATTTAAGAGCGATAAACATGTGTGCCAGGGGAACGCCAATATTTCTCAGAACGGTAGAATCGGTTAAGTCGCGCTGAAGTCGTGATATTGGAAGTTTAGCTGCCAGGTGTTGAAGAATAGCATTTGCTAAACCGAAGTTTCCTTCTGCATTTTCAAAATCGATAGGATTTACTTTATGCGGCATTGCCGAAGAACCAACTTCACCAGCTTTAATCTTCTGTTTAAAATATTCCATGGAGATATACATCCACATATCGCGGCAAAGATCGATTAGAATTGTATTAATCCTTTCCAGGTTTTGAAATGAAGCAGCCAGATTGTCGTAATGTTCAATCTGTGTTGTTGTTTGCAACCTTTCCAGCCCCAGAACATGGTCGACAAAAGCATTGCCAAATTCATTCCAGTCAATTTCGGGAAAGGCAACGTGATGTGCATTAAAATTACCTGTAGCACCACCGAATTTAGCAGATATAGGAATCTGTTTTAACTGTCCCATTTGAGTTTGAAGCCTTTCGATAAAAACTTTAAGCTCTTTACCCAAACGTGTAGGTGATGCCGGCTGACCATGTGTGCGGGCAAGCATGGGAATATCTTTCCAATCTTCTGCCTTTTGAATAAGCAAATCGATTACCTTTTCTGCCATAGGAAAAAATTCCTGTTTCAATGCTTCTTTATAACTAAGCGGAACAGCAGTATTATTTATATCCTGCGAGGTGAGACCAAAATGAATAAATTCTTTGTATTTCTGTAGATTTAGTGCATCGAATCTCTTTTTTATAAAATACTCGACTGCTTTTACATCGTGGTTTGTTTCTTTTTCGGTTGCTTTAACCTCATGTGCATCGGCAATACTAAAATTCAAGTATATTTTTCTGAGTTCTTCAAAAATTTCTTTATTGATATCAGCAAGTTGCGGTAATTTATATCGGCAAAGAGCAAGGAAATATTCTATTTCAACCCTCACCCTGTATTTTATAAGCCCATATTCAGAGAAATAACCGGCAAACTCCTCTACTTTGTCTCTATACCTCCCATCGACCGGTGAAATGGCTGTTAATTCTTCAAATTTCATTCGTAAAAACAATTTAATAATTTATTGGTTAATAAACCCCGGGGGTTCATTTATAACAAGCATTCATGTTAAAGACAATAATGCATTTGATAATTCATGTTACTTTCATGTAGTTACCTTAAAATCTATTATTGTCCACATTGAAATTTCGCTCGAAAATAATCGATTTTTTCTGGTTCAAAGGTAGAAAAAATAAAGAGATATGTGAGAAAAACATAAAAACACCTAATCGAGATACTTTGCGATTTTTTTCAAAAGTAAATTCTGGTTAATAGGTTTTGAGATATAATCATTGCAACCAGAATCATAACATTTTTTTTCATCATGTGGTGTAGCATAAGCCGTTTGAGCAATTACAGGTAATGCAGGTCTTATTTGTTTTATTGCTTTAGTTGCCTCCAATCCGTTCATATCGGGCATTTTTATATCCATTAATACCAGTTTAATCTCAGGTCTGGTTCTCACAAGCTTAATAGCCTCTGCACCATTAGCAACATGAATTATGTTTAATCCTTTATTTTTAAGCATCTCTTTCAGAAACATAAAACTAACATTATCATCTTCAGCTATCAAAATTGTTTTTTCCGAAAAAGTGAAACTTTCTTTCTTATTGTCAGATTCCATTTCATCATCATTTTTTGAATGAGTCGTAATACAGGGTATTGTGAAATAAAAGACAGAACCTTTCCCTTCTTCCGATTCAACCCATATTTTGCCCCCCAGCATTTCAATAAAAGCTTTGGAAATTGATAAACCAAGCCCTGCACCATCATATGTTTTAGAATGCTCCATTTCGCCCTGGTGAAACCGCTCAAATATTTTTTCTTTAAGTTCGGGTTTAATACCAATTCCCGAATCTTTCACATAAAATTTCAGGTATTTATCGGAATCCGCATGGGTTTTATTTTCGTAACCAAACTCAATGGATCCGTATGAAGTAAATTTCATGGCATTTTTAATCAGGTTCGACAGCACCTGAACAAACTTGTTTTCATCGGTAATAATTATGCTATTTACGTCCGAAGGTCCTTTGTTGCAAACAAAACCAAGCTCTCTCTTTTCAGCTTCCGGCTTAAAGAAAACATAAAGATTTTCCAGAACCTGGTTAATGTTCGTTTCTTCAAGATATATTTCTGTCTGACCTGCTTCTATTTTTGAAATATCAATTAAATCGTTGATAATATTTAACATTCGTTGACCACTTTTCTGAATTACTTCGACATAATGTTTTTGCTGGTTGCCATTGAGTTTAGGCTCTTTCAGCAATTCGGTAAATCCTAAAATTCCGTTCATGGGTGTGCGTATTTCGTGGCTCATATTTGCAAGAAATGCAGTTTTTAACCGATCGCTTTCTTCCGCTTTTTTCTTAGCTTCTTCATATTCGTGATTAATCTTCTGTATTCTGTTCAGGCTTTCCACAAGCTCCTCATATTGGGCCTGGTATTCCTTATTTAATGCCATATACTCCTGGTTCTTCATATGAATGGAAATCTCATCATTCTTTCGTTTTGTTATATCCTGAATGATTCCGATTTTCATTATATCTCTTCCTTTCTCATCGAATTCTACATGTGCCTTTACACGTACCCATTTTATTTTATCGTTAACAATTAGCCTGTATTCGTGTTCAAATTTTTTACTTATAACAGAATGTTCCTCCGCCTTATTTACGCCCTCTATATCATTTGGATGAACAAATTTCAGGAAATCAGTATAGCTTAAAGGAATATTGTCAGGCTGAAATCCAATTACTTCAATTGAACTATCGGACCAAAAAAATTTGTCATTCAAAATATCATATCTCCATTGCCCGATAGCTGCAATTTCAAATGCTTTCTGCAGATTGCTTTCTCTTTCTTTCAAAGCCTGTTCAGCTTTTTTTCTATCAGTTATATCGCGGGAAACTCCATAAATGAGCACATGCCCGGTGGTTTCGTCTATCACATAATGTGTAGATGTTTCAGTCCAGATAGTGGAACCATCGGCACATATCTGTTCAATATCATCAAGATATACTTTTATAATTCCCTTCTGAAGTTCTTCAATTCGCTGAGGTATAACACTTCTAAAATATTTAATAGACGAAGGCGTAAGGGAATCATCAATTCTCTGAGCAAGAACCTGCTCTGGCGACAAACCCCGAATACGGCTTACAGATGGACTGG
>JAHEEB010000328.1 GCA_024640925.1 Bacteroidota bacterium
TTCCGGGGGTGCAGAAACAAGGCGAATCGGGTATGCTCATTGTGCGTGGTGGAGAAAGTTACGAATCGAAAACCTACATCGACGGTTTATTGGTATCATCGCCCTATATCTCAACAATGCCGGATATTCCTTCAAGGGGTCGTTTTTCCCCATTTATTTTCAATGGTGTTATGTTTAGTACAGGAGGATACTCAGCAGAATACGGCCAGGCTCTTTCATCGGTATTGGAGTTGGATACACCCGGGCTCTTTGATGAAGATATTACAAGCGTTTCGCTTATGAATGTTGGTGTTAGTCTTTCTCATACTAAAGTTTATAACCGCTCATCCTATAGTCTCGAAGCCGGATACAATAATCTTTATGCCTATTACCTGCTTGCCCGGCACGAGCTCGATTGGATTAAAATTCCGGAAAGTGGAAATCTAAGTTTCTATCACCGCCAATTGGTAGGTAAAACCGGACTTTTAAAAACCAATATTAGTCTAAGCCGGTTGTTCAGTAAATTGAATTATAAAAACGGCATCAATTCTGTGAAGAAAATAGGGATGCATAACACAAATATCTTACTGAAAACAAGTTATACTACCGAGCTAAGTAAAAAATGGTCGTTAAAAACAGGATTGGCTTACAATTCCAATCTTGACAATAAGGATATTAATGAAGATGAGCTGGTAGAAAACCTTGGATCGGTTCATGTTCGTATTGGACTGAAGAATTACCTGAACAAAAAGATAACCCTGAAAATGGGCACTGATATGTATAAACAGGACTATAGTTACCAGTACAGGGTAGATTCGATCAACTACAAGTATAAATCGGGAGCCGATGATATTATTCTTTCTGTTTTTACTGAAGGGGATGTGAAATTGAATAGCAGATATGCCTTAAGAGCAGGCTACAGAAGCGAATACTCAACACTTACCCGCGAATTAAATGCAGCTCCGCGACTTTCATTCTCCATAAAACCAGGAAAGAAAAGCCAGATATCGCTGGCATGTGGCATCTTTTACCAACAACCTCAACATACTTATCTGCAATACACTAATGATTTGAAATTTGAAAAAGCAGTGCATGTTTTGGCAAATTACCAGGTTCAATTCGAAAAAAGGTATTTCAGGGTAGAAGCATACGATAAGAAATATTCCGATATGATTACCTATCAGCTGGTATCGGACAATGAGTATACTTTATTGTCAAATAATGGAAAGGGGTATGCCCGGGGAATTGATTTCTTCTGGAAGGACAACAAAACCATCCATTACCTCGATTATTGGATCTCCTATTCGTATATCAACAGCAAGCGGAAATACAAAGATTATCCAAAACAGGTCACTCCTGAATTCATTTCCAGTCACAATGTGTCGATTGTTTTAAAATACTGGATAAACAAAATTCATACGCAGGCTTGTCTTACATATAACTATTCCTATGGCCGCCCTTACAATAATCCATTTGATGATGATTTTATGGCTGGCCGGACACCCTCCATTCATGATTTAAGCGGAAATCTAAGCTATATAACCAACTTGTTCGGATATTTTACAATAGTGCATCTCTCGGTGAGCAATATCCTGGGACTTAAGAATATTTATTCCTATCGTTATTCTCAAACGCCTGATGAATATGGAGTACACAGCGCCACACCCGTATGTTCGCCAATACAAAGAACCATAATAATCGGGGCTTTTATTTCAATAAAATAAAACATTGTTCAATCTAAATTATAAAATTAAAATCAATGAAAACAATTTATTCTATTATTATCCTGCTTGCAGCTGTTCCTTGTTTATCAGGACAAACTGAGTTTGAAAAAGCCATGATGAAAAATTTACAGGCCATGGATACTAGCAAAAGCGAACAGCAGATGAAAGATCTGGCCGCGAAATTCGATCGAATGGCTGTAGCTGAACCCACACAATGGCTACCAAGATACTATTCCTCGTTGGTTTATACTATTCTGTCATTTCAAACAAATGATGCTGTAGTTAAGCAGTCGTATATCGATTATGCACAAAAGCAGATCGACGAAGCCATGAAAATTGCCCCACAGGAATCGGAAATCCTCACCCTTCAAGGTATGATTTATCAGTCAATTATTACTTTGGATCCGATGAAAAATGGGCAAATCTATTCGGGAAAAGCAGCCGGTTCGTTTCAAATGGCTTCTCAGCTGAATCCTGGAAACCCACGACCAGTATATATGCAAGCCATATCAATTATGTATACACCCGAAGAATATGGTGGGGGCAAAAAAGTTGCATACCCATTATTCGTGAAAGCGATGGAATTATTTGGCTTGTTTTTACCAGCTGGTGATATCTATCCTAAGTGGGGAAAGGAAGATTGCGAAAAAAACCTTGAAATGTGCAAAGAAAATTAGTCATCGGAATGTGGAAATGAAGAAACAATCTTTAATTTGTTTTTTCATTTCCACATTCTTAAATATTATACTGGGAGGCAATCTATGAGACACAGAAAATACACCTTTAAATCGGTTTTATTCGTTTTGTTTTTACTTACTTTAATTTCAACGTTGGTCACCTACTTTTTTGTTGGTAATGAGTTGTTTTCATCGTTCCCAAAATATATCGACGGAATAATATATGGTTTTTTAGTAGGATTGACTTTTTGGCTTGGTAACTTTAGAATTGGAAAATTTGTTGGCACAAAAGTTAATTGGAAAAAAGATCCTAAAAAGGCAAACCTGATTTCCTTATTCAGCTTTCTTTTATTTGGAATGGTTGCCAGTGTTGCTGTTCCTTATTTATTTTATGGCGTTTTTCATAAACATAACCAGCACCTTGCCCAAGTAGTTGTAAATAATGGGTTCATTAATCTGTGTGTCGATTTTATTTTTGTTTCAATATACTATTCTAAATATCTGGTAGATTATTATGCAAAATCGTTACAGAACGAACAGGAATTGAAACGAGAAAACCTGATTGCCAAATATGAAGCGCTTAAAAACCAGGTGAACCCTCATTTTTTATTCAACAGTTTGAACACATTGAGCGGTGTTGTGGAGCAAAATCCGGCAAAAGCAGTTGATTTTATCAAGAAACTCTCTGATATCTATCGATATGTATTGGAACAGCAAGATAAAGAGCTGGTCAATTTAGATGAGGAAATGAAATTTGTTAACGATTTTTTTCACCTTGCTCAGATAAGGCATGGTAATGCACTTTCTATGGTTGTTGCATTAACCGACAGAATTATTTATCTTGTACCACTGGGGTTACAGATACTTGTTGAAAATGCCATCAAACACAATGTAATAAGTGATGATATGCCGCTTCGGATTGAAATTGGAATAACTGAAGAATATCTCTATGTGAAAAATAATATTCAAAAAAAGAACGTAATCAGGAAAAATGGCACCATGGGATTGGAAAACCTAAAAAACAGATATACGATTCTTTCGGAAAAACCCGTTGAAATTATTGAAACAGATAGTGAATTTATAGTTAAATTGCCAATAATAGAAAACATCCGGTCATGAAATGCCTTGTAATAGAAGATGAGAAGGTAGCTGCCGAAAGATTGTGCAACCTGATAAGACAATGCGAAAGTTCCATGGAAATACTGGATGTAATTCAATCTATTAAAAAATCTGTAGCCTGGTTTAACTCCAATCCCCCACCCGATCTAGTATTTATGGATATACAACTTGCCGATGGATTAAGCTTTGAAATTTTCGAACAGGCTATAATAACTTCTCCAGTGATTTTTATTACCGCCTATGACGAGTACGCCCTTAAAGCATTTAAACACAACGGCATCGATTATATTCTTAAACCTTTGGATGCTTCCGAACTGGCAAAGTCAATCGAAAAATTTCATAAACAACATACCCCGGTTGTATATCCTGCACAAGTTTTCGAAAGTATCATGCATTCTTTAACAAAAAATTATAAATCGAAGTTTGTAATAAAGGTTGGTGAACATATTAAAATATTTCCAATGGAAGAAGTGATGTGTTTTTATAGCATGGAAAAGTCGACATTTCTCCAAAACAAGCTGGGCCGCGATTATGCAATCTCTTATTCTCTCGATCAACTGGAGGAATTATTAGATCCTTCGAAATTCTTTCGAATTAACAGAAAGTATATCATATCGTTCTCTTCTATTAAAGATATTATAAGCTATTCGAACAGCAGGCTTCTTCTGAAACTGGAAAACAATACGAGTGATGACCTTATTATCAGTCGCGAAAGAGTACCGGCATTTAGGGAATGGCTAGAGAAATAATGAGGAATGAGGAAGTTTGATGTAATTAAAACGATAATAATTTGTTTTCAATTGGTTATCTCATTTTGCGTAAAAAGCGCATACTTTATAGGGTTCAAAAAACACAAAAACCCGGATGTTACACCGGGTTTTCATTCATCTTTACATCACTAAAGAATATATATTAGTTGTCATATATTGGAATATGACTTAATTGCTTGATATCTGCCAGATTGGAGTAATCGTACTGGTAAAGCCCGTCAACTCCAATCATCAGCAATACGTTGCCGAGCGGGATAACATCAAATGCCTGTACATCGGGATAAACTTTAATCTGATTACTGTCAATAGCAAGAGGATCGAAAGCATTATATATCTTTAAGCCTGCATCTCCATCGCAAACAAAGAGAATGGAGTCATCGATGCCTAAACCATAAGGTTCCTGCATTGTGTATTCTTTTATGAGTACCGGACTTTCGAGGTTAGAAATATCAATAACATTGAGTTGACTTTCAGCTGCTCCGCATAAATTTCCGCTGCGCAAAGTAACATAAGCAAGATCTCCTGAAACAACCACAGGGTCGCAAGCCGAAGCATGCCTGAATTCAGATATAAATTCTGGCAATGCCGGATTTTGAATACTATATACATACATTCCCTGCTGGCCGCCAATAAAAAGTTTTTGCTCGTATGGGAATATGGTTTCTATCCGCCAGCTTATGTAAATATCTTTCTCAAAAGTCGGATCGGTTAAATCGGAAATATTAAATAGTTTCAAGGATGAATTATTAATAGCATAGAGATAATCATCATATATGGTGAACCGGGCCATTGAACCTCCGGTACCTACAGACCCTGTGCCAGTTGTTTCGGTTTTTGCACCGCTTACAGAAGCTGCATTCATAAAAACATCTTCAGTCCACATAGGATATCTTATGTAATTGTTATTGTCAGATGTTATATCTTCAGTCTTTTCGGTAACGGTATATCCTGTTATTACTCCATGGCTTTCAATCACAGGTTCGAGAATGGTTCCTGTTTCTATTTCAGGAATAACATAGGGGAAAGCATTGGTATCGCGGTCAACTTCCTTTATATTATTAATATCGCTGATATCGATAGTTAAAAGGTCGACATAACTGTCGGCATAGAGCAGATTCCCTTTTATGGCCATATCAACATTGCCTGGAATTTCGATAAACTTAATAATTTGCGGGTTCGATGGATCGGCGTTATCAATGACATGAATACCTTTTTGGTACTCATTTACAAAGATGAAATCGTCTTTAAAATAGATTTTACCCGGCTGAATTATTTTTTCTCCCCCGGCAACTTTAAAAGAAGAGCGTAAATCTTCGTAACTCATATAAATAGGAGTATTAACTTTATAGGTTTCTTTAATTTTGTCGTTACAAGATGCAAAAAGAAAGACTCCTGTAAAAAAAGCGATAAATCTGACTGTGTTTTTCATTTTAGGTTCAAGTTTAAATACAGTATACAGATGTTGCTGGTTTAAAAAAAGTTGCGCAGAAAATATTTATTTTTTTTACGCAACCT
>JAHEEB010000329.1 GCA_024640925.1 Bacteroidota bacterium
ATAAAAACTGATTGGCTCGGAATAAGTATAAGCAATAGACTGACATGCACTGGCAAGGCATTTCTCTACCACTTTCGATGGCATTAGGTCTATGTTGGTTGTTTCATACGGGCCCGATTGCGAAATATCCCAGTTCTGACAGTTCAAACAGGCAAAATTACATCCAGCTGTGGCAATGGAATAAGCATACGTATTCGGCAAGAAATGTAATAAGGGTTTTTTCTCAATTGGATCGGAGTGTACAGCACAGGGATTGCCATATGCAATGGAGTAAAGTTTATTGTCAACGTTAGTTCGGTTTCTGCATATACTTGTATCTCCTGGTCTAAGCGTACATTCGTTAGGACAAATCAGGCATTTTGTTCCCCTTGGTGTAATAATATAATGAGATGATTCCTTACTCCATTTCCACAATTCTTTTGTTGATGAAAAGATTTTTTCTTCTGCCCCGAAATTTCTGAGAAAACACATTCCGCAGACTCCTGTCAGACTTGTCTTTATAAACTGTCGCTTATTCATCTTTATCACAATAATTAACTGTTTATTTTTTTCTGAGGTATAGAACCGTTGTTATAATCAGATTCATACTTACTAATATTAGTCCTGAAGTAACAAATCCTAAAACGGGTATTAATATTGTTGAAATTAACAGAAGCCCTAAGGCTGAGCCAAACAGATCGACCCCATATAGATAACCGGTCTTATTACTATGACCAGGAGACAGTTTTTTTAAGGCCAAAGCAAACTGATACCCGGTTAAATATGCAGGTACAAAGGTAATCACTCCTATCGTCGGATACAAGAAAAACGGAGAGTTGATTTTTGTTAAAAACAGGAGAGAAGTGCAAACAACCAATACAACAAGAATAAATATGAATTGTATAGTAAACAAAGGGATTTCTCTCCGTTTCTTTTGTTGCAGGGCCCCCAAGGAAAGTCCTCCCATAAAAACAGCAAATATAATGCCGGTTGCGGCATACAGAAAACCGAATATTATCTGGAAAGTAATAAGAATAAGCATTTCAAGGGATGATGCTGTAAACCCCGTAATAAATACAGTGTACGAAACCAAATCAAAACGTGATAAGGGCACTAAAATCAAAAGGGCCATTATAATTATAAGTAGTACCGAATTTACATTAAATAGGCTGAAGAAACTGAGGGTTTGAGCCCATAATGCCATCGGATTGAAATCTTTATTCACAGGGGCTTTTAGGTCGATGTTTTTCTGTATTGATTCACTTCGCTCCCTTAATGATTGATTATTCATGTAGTATGGATTCACATAAAGGGTTTCAATCGTGTTGGATTTGTACAATGCTTCATAATCTAAGGATAAAGGATTATCACTTGCCAGGAAGTAATTCCTGTTGCCTGGTACAATTAACACATTAGTAAAAACACTATGAAGAGTATTGTAAAGAATGGAATGCAGCCTGATATTTTCCTGGCTTAAATAATTGCCTGATGTTGCAAGGCTATACCCAACCACCGTGTTTTCTTTGGAATGTTCCTTCAGTAGTTTAATAAATTGAAAGGTAAAATATCGGTTCGCTTGTAAAGTTGAAGGCTCAGGGACATCCATAATCATTACATCATAATGGGTTGTATCAGACAGGAGAAATTGCCGGGGATCTTTGTGAATAGTTTTTAGTTTTTCTTTAACAGAAGAATTAAAATACTTTTCTGCATAATTGAGAAACCATGGATTAGGTTCTATATGAACTACCTGCTTAACCGATGGGTATTTAAGTATTTCAGGAACAATTCCCCAATAAGCACCTGATACAAGCATTACATTTCGTGGACAACCATGTTGCAATGCAGGGAAATGAGCAGATTCTTCATAGTGTTCAATATCCTCACCAGAATATTGAAGTACCATATTAGAAAAGAGATACTTTTGTCCGGCGTTTTCGGTTATTGTGAGAGTTCCATAAGGTGTGTCACAAGATTCAATAATTTTCTGATTCTTAAATAGAGGGGTTCGGGAATAAATATCGATTCGGAATATAAAAAACAGGAGAGGAATTGAAAAAGCAAGAACAATGACCACATATTTTTTTATTCTTTTTCTAATAAAAAGGATGGAGAAAAGGACAATATTCATTGCCAATACAAGAGCAAGAGTCTGAAGTGGTTCTAAAAACAGAACAACAGTAAATGTAACGACAATCCCTCCAACGATACTTCCGGCTGTTTCGGAGGAATAATTCTCTGCCCCATAATTTGGGTAAAAGGACGTAAAAATTCTGAAAGTATAGCCTGAACAGATACATACAGGCATTAAAAACGATAAAATCAGGAGTATTAATTGCCATGTATTGATAAGTACTCCTGCAGGAACAAAAATTGTCTTAATAAATCCCATTAGTGAACCTGCGACCAAGGCAAAAAAACTATAGGACAGGAGCAATGTAAGTACGCTAATAATGGAGATATTCTTTTTTGTTTTTTTTATCCCTAACCACGAACCCATGCCCGTGAGAGACATCCAGAGTGCCAGAAAAACCCCGATTATTAATTCATTGCTGTAAAAAACACTTAAAAACAAACGCAAAATAAGCACCTGGATTATGCTGGTGCTGATTCCAAGAAAGAATAAAACCAATTTTACCTGTTTTATGGTTAATTCCATAGGAACCAGCAATTAAAGGTTTATTTTAAATGATCCTTTTCGCTAAATATAATGGCCTGATAGGTAAAAATATCGGCATCTTTCCATCCATCCCAACCAATACCTGCCTTGTCGCGGGCGCAGTGCCCAAGAAATTCTTCTTTTGTCCATTTGGTTTCGTTTGCCACCTGGGGCAGAAACGTACCTCCTGAAAGTCCTTTTTTAATATATATACCATCGCGTCCCAATACAATCTCGTCAATTGATTGAATTTTCTTCATAGGTGTAAGTACCGAAATTTCAATCTCGAGTTTGTTGATTTCATCGGCTGTAACTTTTGCAAACCGGTAATCTTCAGTTGAGGAAGCAACCGCCATATCCTGCACTGTTTGGTATAATGGTTTTTCAGAAGAAAAATTGCCTATGCAACCTCTCAATTGACCATCTTCGGTAAGAGTTACAAAAGCGCCACTCTTTTGAAGAAGTCCATCAGAAATATCTTTCTGATCAACAACAGGAATTTTCCCATCGTTAATATATTTAACAATAGTTTGACGGGCAATTTTTAGTAATGTTGCTTTATCCTTTGGTGTTAGAAAGTCTTCCATAGCATTTTTATCAGGTTGAATTAATTCAACAGACATTGCGGCATAACCAACAACTTGTGTCTTGTCGCCAAAAGGAGTATCCCCCGAGTTCTTAGCATCGATAAGTTTATAAGTTATACCAGGCATATCATCCGTTATATTAAGTAATGTAAGAACAGAAGTCCAGCCACACATGGTGGTCTGCAGATTTGGAATATCCATAGCTTCCAAATCTTGAATAGTCTGGAGAAATTTTTCGGGTGAGTTTAAGGCGACAGATTCCATGATCTTTTTATCACTCTTGTTTGCATCGGAATATTCGGGATAATGAGAAAGGTCTGTGCTGAAAACAAAAAGATTATCGGCATTAAAATATGGCTTAAGGGCTTTTGCAAATGCCTGACAAGTCTGGGGCGTTTGTGTACCAATAACTATTGGGACAAGGTTTAGTTCGTTACCCAGAAGGAGTTGTAAAAAGGGCAACTGAACTTCAACGGAATGCTCTTTGCTATGTGCCTGGAGATTCTCTCTAAAACAATCGTTGTCGGAAATCAACTTATTACCCAATTCCTTGTCAACTTTAACTGTTCCAAGTGGGGTAATAAAGTTGCCTGAAGTATAAATAGATGCTCCATCAAAGAGGACATGGTGGCTGGAGCCGATAACAAAGACATTTTTATATTTTTTTTTCTCTATCTGATTATACGAAGATGCAGCCACAACACCAGAAAACACGTAACCTGCATGAGGTGCAATGATAGCTACAACAGGTTTGTCGGTTATTTTTCCAACAGCCCTTCTGAACATTGCATTCAATGTATCGGTCAGTGCAGCTTTACTACCAGGATAAAACTGACCGGCAACAACCGGTTTTCTATCAACCAGAGAAGGAGGTACCATTTTACCATCGGGTTGTGAGTGACAATCGACACAAAAGACCAGCACAAATAAAAAATGTATGCCGGAAATGAAAAACCATTTTCCAGACATAATGGTTAGTTTTAAGCATTTAACCAAAGGTAAGAAATTGTTTAATGAGGAATTCAAAAAAAACGGATCAGGGACAAATAGTATAACCCTCCGCTCTAAGAGGGTTTATTAACCTCGCAGGGCTACTTGCAGCAATGTGTTAAGGTGGGAAAAACCACAACCTATACAACAACCTGTGAGTATGTTGTCTTACTGATGAAACTAAAGAAAGTTGACGATTTTAACTGTTGATGTTTTTTATACAATAAAACATTCAATTATATCGTTGTTTTTTAGTTGATTAATTATTTTTTTTACCACAAAAATATTAACTTAATATAAACAATAATTATTGTGGCATATAGTTTGATGTGGAATTTATATATATATCAAAAAGCCAAAACCATGAAAAATCAAAAATGGACAGAAAATGAGCTGAGACTATTAGAAGAATGGGATTGGGTAAAACGTTATATCGAAACACAATATCCAAATCAGGTTTCAGAAGTTGACAAAATGCGCTATATAGTGCTGGAAGGCAAATTACTGATCATTAACAAACTAATTATCTTTTATTACAACGATAATTCGGACCCCGAAGGAATTTTATCATTTAGAGAATATCTTGCAGAATGTGAAAAAACTGAACGGACTGATAAAAAATTAAGTTTTCATCCTCTTAATTTTAAAAACCAGGTTCAATACAAAAATTACATTAATCATGTACGTGAAGAATTTTTTGCACTATTAAATTAAGAATCAAATAGAATTTATCTGAATATTTTAAATAACCGGGAGCGAATGCACCGGTTATTTTTTTTAGTTGGTTCTATTTAAGGACTTTCTTATCCCACAAGGCATTTATTATTTGCCACTGACCATTTGTTTTTACCATATGAAGGTAATCATAAAACCCTTTAGATTCTGCTTTAACACTTGCAATAGTACCAAAAACGTCCAGGATTGTGATTCTAATTCCTTGTTCATTAAGCGGAACAATTTTATGAACCTTGGTTTTTTCCATCATCTGTAATTTGGTCATTTCGGATAGTTTGTAAACATCCTGACTGAAAATCACTCTTCTTTTTATGAGAGAATCGTGCAAAGCCCTGTCCATTCTGACGGTGTCAGCGGTATACCACCCCTCCAAATAATTAAGGCCTGTTTGAATGATTTGCAAAGAATCTTCTTTTGTCTGAGCATTAGTCATTACGAAACTGCACAAAATCAGACCGAATAAGAATATCATTTTTAACATTGTTTGATTTATAAGACGAATATATCTGTTTTAAAATTAATTTGGTTCGAATTGCTCAGCAAAGCCCAAAAGAAAAATTTAAACCAGAGCATGTAATTTAATTCAAAAAATTAAGAAAATAATTTAGAGTTTTAACCAATCAGCAAAATAGAAAAAAAACACCTTTTGCTTTTGCTGGAAGAAGAGGCATTCTGCTTAACCACCCCTACCCCTCCTTACAAAAGGAGGGGAGAAATTCTGCAGAAGGAAAGCTGTTGTTGTTTTTTGAAACTTTGAAATCCTTTTTACTAAAGATTTTCCATTTACACTATATTCTGTCCTCCTTTTAAAGGAGGACTACAGGAGGTTAT
>JAHEEB010000020.1:0-8269 GCA_024640925.1 Bacteroidota bacterium
TTTTTGCGGAAAAATTTCTTCTTAACCACCCCTACACCCCTCCTTGCAAAAGGAGGGGAGAATTTCTGCTAAAATGGAATTTATTGTTTTTTGTTGAATCCTTACTTGCCAGACTTTCTCTTCTATTGGATGCGGCCTGTCCTAAAACTAGAGGGATTCTTTTAAAATATATCCAACCTCTCCGTTGTTTAGGGTTACTTTATAGAATCTACCATACTCAGAGCGGAAATCAATAAGCATTTTATCTCCTGTTTTTAACTCGGCAATAACGCTAAAAGACTCGTGGGCTTTGCTATATACCGGAATTTTTTCTCTTTTAACAATACATTCTTCTTCTTTTACTATTACTTCTTGCACAGAATCTTCTCCTCCTGAAGCCATTTGGACAATTCCAAGAATTAGCATAATAATTCCGACTATTACAAGTGCAAAACTGCTGTTTGTCCCCCGGAGTACTAAATGGCCAGACACACCGCCAATAATAAAAATGATTCCAAAAATAATACGTCCCATAATTTAATCGATTAATAATTTGACATGTAGGAAATAATTTCGATTATTTTTTTTACGTTCAGATTGACTATGGTGTTACAATTTGCTGATAGATTATCTGATAACACATGGAGTCTTTCTGATTGGAAATCACGCTTCTATGTATAGGTCAGGCAAAGCTCTATTCCATTCTAATGGTAAAACAAACATCCGGGTAATAAAAAAAGCACCCTTTTCAGGATGCTCTATTATTCATTTTAACACATTCTCCGTGTTTAATTAAAGCCCGAGAACGATTTCATATACTACTTTAAAATTTACTTTCAATGTATCTGTGAGAGGCTCCTTTAAGGTACCATCTATAGCAAGGGAATATTCTTCTGCACCCAGATAATCAGCCACATCGACCGATAGCGGATCGAGTGTCAGACTGGTAGCATTGGCAATAGTATTGGTATAAGTCGCAATAGTATCTGCAGGCAAAGAATCCATTTCTATAATTGCATTAAGCACATTTATTGAATTAAAATTACGGACAGTACTATTGGGTGCAATACTAACTATTGCTGAAGTGACATTTATTTTTTTTACTATGGCTCCCGTAAAACCATGCTCTGCAAGCATTTCCTTTAAATCAGCCTCAACAAGTTTTTGTACATACAAATGATCGCCCTGTGAGGCGGGTGCTATACTTAATTCAGTAGTGTAACTTCCTGAATCCGTTGTTACTGCCATCTGATCCATTATTTGATCACACGAGGAAAAAATTGCTGCCACTATTATTAATACCACATAAATTTTCGTCTTCATATTTCTTCGTTTTAAATTCACCCTAATTGATTTATTCTTTTTGATCTTACGCGCAATTTTAGTATCGGTTTTTTGCATTCGTCAAACAAAGGATAGTTTATATAGGTAAAAAAGTACTGTTCATGTAAACCGATGACCGTGATCACCGCAAACTTAAGATGCATTGAAAATTTTCATAAAAGTAAAACGCTAGTTTACCCCCAACTTTTATTTACTTAAAACTTTCGTACGAAATTTCTTTTTTCCATCCGATTTGATTCTTATTTTCGTGTTTATGAGAAAAATACTATTCCTTCTGATTTCGGCAATTTCCTGTGCCGGATTTTCGCAGGTAAACTATAATGAATATTTTACCTCGAAAAGATATAGGTTCGATTACTTTATTTCAGGTACGCAGAAAACTGCTGTAATTGTTACAGATAAGATTCATGAAGAACCTATCTGGGGTGGTCAGCAAAAAAACCTGATTGACACCTTCGAATACGGCGACTTTTTACTAAAAATCTATGATATAGCCACAGAGAAGCTTATTTTCTCTTATGGATATTCTGATTTGTTTATCGAATGGCAAACGATTGCCGAAGCTAAATCCATTACTAAAACGTATCACGAGTGTGTTACTTTTCCTGCACCTATCGCACCCGTGCGTCTTGAAATAAATAAAAGAAACGATTCTCTTGTTTTTAAAAAAATATTTGAGACTATAATTGATCCGAAATCGATTTACATCCAACGTGAGGAACCGCCTGTTACTGAAAATAAAAAGCTGAACGATGCAGGGATTCCTTCGAACTGTATTGATATCGTTTTTATTTCTGAAGGGTATACCCAGCTTCAAAAAGAGAAGTTTTTTGAAGCTGCAGATAAATTCAGGAACTATTTGTTTTCCTGGGAACCATATCACTCTTTTATAAACAAATTTAATATAACTGCAGTTTTTGTACCATCACCCGATGAAGGTACCGATATTCCAGGAGATAATATCTGGAAAACCACCTTGCTTAACACTCATTTCTACACTTTTGGTATAGACAGATACCTCACTCTGCCCGATTTGTGCGAGGTTTACGATTGGCTTGCTGCATATCCGGCAGATCAGGTGTGTGTGCTGGTTAATACAGAAAAATATGGCGGTGGTGGTGTTTACAATTTCTATAATATTTTCGCAGCGGGCAATCCAAAAGATGAGTTTCTCCTTCTTCATGAATTCGGACATGGCTTTGCCTGTTTGGGAGATGAATACAACGATTCGAAGGTGGCATATGAATATTTCGGAAACAAAAACATGGAACCTTTCTGGCCAAATATCACTACGCTGGTCGATTTTAAAAGCAAATGGGCCGATATGTTGAACGACACTGTTCCTGTACCTACACCAAATTCAACTGCATATGGCGATGTTGTTGGTGTTTTTGAAGGAGCAAATTATGTTTCAAAAGGTTTCTACAGGCCTATGCAAGACTGTGCAATGCGATCTTTCAAAAACAAAAGGTTCTGTCCTGTATGTGTCAGGAGTATTCAACGAATGATACAATTCCGCACGGATAAGTAAGAAAATTGATTGTAATAAAATACATTTCAATAGCTATCACGGCTCACAAGAATAAGTATATTTGGAGGTGGAAGAAAATTCCCATTAAAACAGAAAGAATGCGGATTCTTTTCAAAATAGTATTCTCTTATTCTTTGATGTTGTTTTTTCTATATACCAACATCAATGCCCAACAACCCCAGTTACGTTTCCGACACCTTACTCAGGAAAACGGGCTTAAAAACAGCAATGTATACTGTTTTGATCAGGATGCAAACGGCTTTATATGGATTGGTACGGAAGGTGGGTTATTCCGGTATGATGGGTTTAGATTTAAAGCATACAATTACGATCCGGCCGACTCTAATTCACTAAACAGTAATGTTGTATTTACCATTCTTGTCCAACCAGAAGGTAAAATATGGATTGGTACGTATAAAGGGCTAATGCTTTATAATGAGTCAAGCGATCGTTTTATAGATTTTAACCTTTCTGATAAATACCTGCCAAATCAGCCAGTTCCTGTAAATAAAATAGTTAAAGCGCCCGGTGATGAGATTTGGATTGGAGCGCAGGATATCGGAATTTTGATATATAATACAAAAACACAAACATTTGACGAGATAAAATCGGGCCGGATTAACAGACTTATTAAAAACAATAGTGTTAGTTCTCTGTTTTTCGATTCGAAAAACGATTGCTGGATTAGCACTATCTCTGATGGGGTATACAAATGTTCTTATGATGGTACCCGTGTTAAAGCGTTTAATTTTATGGACTATTTCGGATCGAATCCAATCTGTAATGAAGTTCTCGATGTTTATGAATCAAAAACTGGCGAAATTTGGATAGCTACAAGAGGTTGTGGTATATTTCATCTGGTAAATGAACGAATCAAAAATTATACGTATGATGCCAGAAATGAAAATAGCCTTGGGAGCAATGAGGTATATGACTTTTGGGAAGACAAAAGTGGATTAATATGGATAAGCACAAGTGGAGGAGGTATTAACATTTATAACCCCAAAACCGATAAATTCAGCAGGATAAAACACAGGACGAACGATAAATATAGTCTGCTGAATGATAATATACGTGCATCTTTTGAGGATAACCAGGGAAACCTTTGGCTTTCGTCTTTTCAGGCAGGTGTTAACATTCACATTAATACTCCATATAAATTCAATCATTTTTTGTTTTCTACTGAGGAGAGCACCGAATACAAGAGTTCTACAGCACTTTCGTTTTATAAAGATAAAGATGTTGTTTGGGTTGGTACGGATGGTGGCGGATTAAAGAAAATTTCGAGGAGTACAGGAAATGTTGTTACGTATTTGCCTGGTGACAGCTATATTCCGGACAGAGTGGTAATGACTATCTATAAGGATTATCAGGGAATTTACTGGCTGGGAACATACCTGAACGGATTGGTGCGATTTACACCTTCAACAGGGGAGTTTTATTCCTATACTCATAAATTTGGTGACGATCAATCGCTTAGTTATAACTATGTAACTTCGATAATGGAGGATAAAAACGGCAATTTTTGGGTTGGTACAAATGGTGGAGGATTAAACCTTTTCGATAAAACCACTAATAAGTTTACTGTTTTTAAATCTTCGGAGACAGATCTTTTTAACAGTATTGTCAGTAACTACGTTAACGTTTTGCAGGAGGACTATAACGGGGAAATATGGATTGGAACATACTGGGGACTTAGCCGGTTTAATGTTCGCGATTTTTCTTTCAGAAACTATCTTTGCATACGTCACGAGTTGGGGTGTTTGAGCGACAATGTGGTTCTTAGTATGTTAAGGGACTCGCGCGACAGGCTTTGGGTGGGAACCCGAATGGGGTTGAATTTGTACGATAGAGAAAAAGACAACTTCACTGTATTTACAGAAAATGACGGTCTGGCCGGAAATACCATTAATGGAATACTGGAAGATGGCAATGGAAATCTTTGGATTTCAACCGACAATGGAATAAGTTTGTTTAACCCGACATTAAAATCAATAATTAACTTTTCAGCAGAAGATGGTTTACAGGGAAATGAATTTTTCCGCAATTCGTGCTTCAAATCGCTGGATGGAGAACTTTTTTTTGGCGGGTACAACGGATTTAACTCTTTTCATCCCGATTCGATTATTGAAAGACACTACGAACCAAAGGTAGTTATTACTGAGTTGCAAATTCTTGATAAGGAAATTCCTATTGGGCCTGCGAGTAATGGACGTACAATTCTTGAAAAGAACATCACTCAAACAACCAGTCTCGATCTTCGATATAGCGATAAAAGTATTACACTAAGCTTTTCAGCTATCGATTTTATCGAAGGTGCAAAAAATGTATATGCCTATAAACTTGATGGGTTTGACGAAGACTGGAAATTCACCTCACGTGAGCATGCTTTTGCAACCTATACTAACTTAAGTCCGGGTTATTATAAACTATTGATTAAAGCTGGTAAACGGGAACTAATCGATTCAATTAAGACATATACTACCCTTTCTATTCGAATAAGGCCTCCTGTTTGGCGCACATGGTGGGCTTATGCTATATACCTGTTTATCGTTGTATACCTGGTTTATTATTTTTGGCGCCTTTCTATTCAGCGTTTACAGGAAAGGAATGAAATAAAAATAGAAAAGATGAAAAGGGAACAAGTAGAATCGGTAACCCAGGCTCGAATGGTGTTCTATACGAATATCTCTCACGAAATCCGTACTCCGCTTACCCTTATTATAGGTCCCCTTGAACAGCTATTAAGGAAAGGTAAAGAAATCCAGCCTTACAAAAAGCAGCTGGATATAATGTTGAAGAACGCCCGCAGATTGCTTCGACTCATCAATCAATTGCTTGATTTCAGGAAAATTGAAATGCAAAAAATGCAATTGAAAGCAGAATATGCCGACATAGTGCGATTTATTCGGGATATTGTTTACTCATTTGAAGAATATGCGGTTGAAAAAAATATCGAATTCAAATTTCTGAGTCAGACAGAAACATGTAAAATATGGTTTGATCCGGACAAAATGGATAAAATCATGTTTAATCTGCTTTCTAATGCCTTTAAATACACACCAGATAAAGGAAAGATTTCTGTTGAAATAAAAAACCGGGTTATGCTTGGAAGTGTTGACGACATGAAATTTGTTGAGATTATTGTTAGTGATTCAGGGAAGGGAATCCCTCAAAAGGATATCGACAAGGTATTTGAACGTTTTTTCCAGGGAAGAATTCCCGAAAACGGATTGCAACAGGGTTGGGGTATTGGCCTGTCGCTGACTAAAGCCTTTGTCGAGCAACACAAGGGTAAAATCTTTGTCGATTCTATAGAAAATGCAGGTAGCATTTTTAAGGTTTATTTTCCATTGGGCGATGATCATTTGACAATTGAAGAACGCACTCTATCTGATGAACCTGTTCAGAATAAATATATTCATCTTTCTGCAACCGGCTTAAGCGATGGCAGAGGGAAAGCTGAAAAAGATCCGATACCTGTTAAGCCACAGGCTTATAATATTCTAATAGTAGAAGATAATCTCGATTTACGGGAGTATATGATGCTCGAACTTAGCGAAGTGTATAACTGCTTTGAGGCAACCAATGGCAAAGAAGGATATGAGATGGCTATTAAATTAATGCCCGATCTTATTATGAGCGATATCCTTATGCCAATTATGGATGGAAGGCAACTCTGTCGTTCCATTAAGGAAAATATTATTACGAACCACATTCCTGTTATCCTTCTTACTGCTAAAACGGAGACTGAGGATCAAATCGAAGGGTTTGAAGCAGGTGCCGATGCATATGTCATGAAACCGTTCAGGGCCGATCAGCTTATTGCTTCAATTAACAGTATTATTGAAAACAGAAGAAGAATAAGAGATAAACTGAACATTCTTGGCAATCATTCAAAGTCAGGTTCACACAATACCGTCGAAGATAGGTTTATATCAAAAATAGATGGAATAATAAATAAAAATCTTGCTGAAAGTAAGTTTGGTGTGAATGAATTAGCCCAGGAACTGGGTATGAGCCGTGTACATTTACACCGAAAGCTTAAAGCAATTGCCGATATTGGTCCCAATGAATACATTCGCAAAATCAGACTTCAGAAAGCTGCTCAGTTATTGCTTAAAAAAGAATTGCCTATTAGCGAGATAAGCACACAGGTCGGTTTTAGCTCTACCACATATTTCTCCAGTTGCTTTAAAGAGCATTTTAATCTTTCGCCCAGAGAATATATGGAACGCGAGATGAAGTAATTTTCAGCCAGATTACTGGATTTCCAATCTTTGTACTTTTAACCCATTCGCATTTGATACTCTTAACCGTACCCAATAGCTGCCTGCGTTAATTGCTGTAGAAGTATGGGTTTTTATAGTCGGCCATTTATCAGCAGAAGGATCCAATTTAATTGTGTCTTTTTGCATCTCAATACCATTCTGGCTTTCAACTACTATTTCAACCATTATGGGACTACCTGTATTATTCTGATACTTGAAATGAATTCCATAAGTACTTGCCAGCCCAACATTAATTTGCCAATCAATCTCTTCGGACAAATTGCTGGTTATTTCAATAAAATGACGATCGTTTTCTGTCTTTTTTATACCGTTAGTTCCTTTAATTAGGGCAGCATCAGATGAATATTCTTTTACTGCACGCTGATCGGAAGGCGCATCGAGCGATGAAACGGGTACTACAAATACAGTATAACCTGAATTATTCTCCATTCCTCCTAATTTTACTGTCATGTCTTTTGAAATGCGTTTGCTGTAAAGCTGGTATTTCTTTCCATCGTCGGTTTTTAACGATAATGGAGTTTCTGTAAAAGAACTGGCCCAATCGGGCAGTTTTATTATACCGGAAGGCATTGCCAGAAAAACATCTGATGATTGGTTAACTTTAAAAGTACCCATATTATTTGAGCCTTCGATTACGGATGGAGTTTTTATCCACTCTGCTCCATAAAGTAAGGAAGGCAGCTCATAAAAGCGTGTATTTTTATCGGTGAATTGCAGGTCTCCTATATCGAGCCATTTTTCAGTTTCCCATTTTATATCAGACGATCCATTAATTCTCAGGTCTGTTATATCACCTGGCGAAGCAGTTGCTGCTTTTACCGAATTATCTCTACATGCAATGGAAATAGCCGAAATCAATGCCTGGCCAGATGTTACTTTAGGGAAATGTACCCGAAGTATTCCTCCTTTTACGAAAACAATGAATTCTTTCTTTACAGCATTATCATGTCCTGCTTCTTTCCAAATATCAAAATTGTTGATGACTACCTGGTTGTTTATGGCAACATCGAACAATCGCCAGCCCTGGCAGTTCATTCCTCCACCTGTTCCATACCAGGGTTCTGTAAAGTAAAGTTCTACAAGGTATTCACCATCGGGTACCGGAAAATTAAACGAGAGCTCA
>JAHEEB010000020.1:8279-14399 GCA_024640925.1 Bacteroidota bacterium
AGCGGAATGTCTGAAAAAGTTTCTGATCGTTGGTACCTTCAATTGTATCAAAAGTTCTTCTCTGACTGCCATAAAATGGTGGCAATCCTTTAAACTGGTCAGTCCACGATTTGCTGCCCCATGTTGTGTCGGATATCTGGTGCCGGTCTGCCATCCAAAGATTACCATTTTCGTCGGTATAGTTGTTCCCGCCGCAATTTACCCGATAGAGATAATTATACCCGGGTTTAGCAATCGTGGAGACTACCTGTGTTGTGTTTCTAACTGACATTGTATTCTTATATTCGGGCAAATGGTATAATACAACCATATCCTGTGCTGCTTCTTTTCCCCCAATGTAGCCTTTGGCGTATAAAATATTATACCTGATATCTGCTTTTTCCCAAATGAAGGGGATTCCTCTTCCCCTGTTTTTTAATCTTCCCAGCGATATTCCATTAATTCCATTGAATAATTCAACTTCGTCGCAGTTTGAATATACAGTAATGCTGTCTTTTACACCTGGCTCCGTCCAGCGGTTTGGCCAGGTATGTGAAACAATATATACCATGGGTGAAGTTTCTTTCGGAACATAATTTGCCCGATACATATAAAAGGCATCGAGTGGTTCACCCCAAGGAGTAAAAAGTCCCTTGTAATTAGCAGGACCAATCCGATCGATATCTCTGAGTCCTTCACCACTTTGTATCCTTCCGGGGTTATCGTGCGAACTAAGAACCCACAAAAACTGACCACAGACGCTATCCTTTACAGATTCAGCTTTCCGTATTTTCATCTCTAAGAGCTGTGTCATCCGGTTTTCGCTGAGTATTCCATTTATATTAAACGGACCTTCGGAATGTAGATCGATACTGCGCCATGCACCATATTCGCCATTTAAAAGGTCCTTTGGTAACTCCTTGTCGTAATTTTCGGGCTTGCCACCATATGTACCCGACCAATTTTGTATGACATTCCAGTCGGTGCCCACACCGCCGTTACAGGTTGTGACAATTCGTTGCGACGAGGTTGTCGGATCCATTTCATGGATTATCTGAACACACTCTCTGGCAAATTCTTCGGGCAGGGAACTTTCGTTCTGTAACCCCCATATAATATTCGACGGATTGTTTCGTCTTTCCTTCACCCATTCTCGCAGGAGGATTTTAAAATTCTCTTTAAAATCAGGATTATCAAACCAGATATGAGCACTCATTTGTGTCCACCATAATAACCCTATACTATCGCACAATTCCTGGTAACGGATGTTGTGTGGCTGGTGAGCATCGCGAAATGCATTAAACCCGGCAGCTTTTATTTGCTCTATTCTTGTTTTAATCTGTTCATCGGTAAAAGCATGGCTATTCCCAAACCTGTGCTCGTATTCGCCAATACCATTTATGAAAACAGGCTTTCCGTTTATAAGAAATTGTCCGGTTGTGTTTTTTTTGTTGATGGGCCAACTTATCCACCGTATGCCATATTTTGTGTCGGTTTCATCAATAACCTTTTTGTTTTCCACCAGTTTGGAATGTAAGGTATACAAATAAGGATTTTCGGGAGACCAAAGTGTGGCATTTTTTAACGTAAGGGATACACCTTTAATAAATATCGTTTTACCCGGATCAATTTGAAACATGGTTTTGGTTTCAGCAACCTTTTTGCCCGATGTATCGAGCATATAGCTGATAAGTGTTAATTTTCTTGATGTTTCACTATAATTTTTCAGTTCCGTTTCGATATGAAGGTTAGCTTCTTTCTCCGAAACACTGGTATCGTTCCAAATATGCACACCAAAGGGTTCTATACGCACATCGTTTGTGATTATTAAAGAAACAGGCCTGAAAATTCCCATAGGTTGCGAACCTTCTGAAAATCCCCATTCTTCGGAGCAGCCACCGCATACCCATGGAAGATCGCGTATGTTTGCCGGATGATCGGCCCGAACAGCAAGCAAATTTGGTTTGTTAAACTCAATAGCATTTGTAATATCTATGGTGAAAGTGGTTCTGCCCCCTGCATGATATCCCACTTTTACCCCGTTTAACCAAACTGTAGCATAGGAACTAACTCCTTCAAAGAAAAGAAAGTAACGCTTGTTTGCTTCGTTTTTTGTAAATGAAAACTCTTTCCGGTACCAGATGTAACCATGCCGGTTTCCATGTACCTTGCGGAGATATCCTTCATACTTGTCCCAGTTGTGGGGCACATCAACAGAAACCCAGTTATTTGTGCTGAAGTCCGACATCTCAAAGCCATTGTAAGCCTCTTTGTTGGTATCATTAGCTACAGTTACCCAACCTGCGTTTAACGAAATTGTTTGACGCACCGGAGTATTCTGCTGATTGAAGGCAGAAAGAGTAGGCAAAATCAGGAAAGGAATGAATAATTTTAATATTTTTTGCACGTTGGTTTTTTTTATTACTAGTTCAAAATAGTACTATGATAGTTTAAGAGGATTTATTCATAACCAGGATTTTGTTTTAGTCCATCAAATTTGTAGATTAATTCTGGCTGATTAATAGGGATATACCTTAGATTATGGAATTCCTTGATATTATTGCCCACGTCGGTATTGTGAGCAGCTACTCTTTCTACCAACTTACCTGTACGCTTAAGATCGAACCAGCGTAATTGTTCACCAGCCAACTCTCGTGCTCTTTCATCAAGAATGAAGTCGATATCAATATCTGTTCCTGAATTAATTCCATACTTCGATAATAAAGCGGCTCCATCACCAGTATAAGATCGGGAATTAGCAAGCGCAAGAAGATAATCATAAGCAAGGACGGTATTACCTGTTTTATATGCAGCTTCGGCTGCAATTAGGTACATCTCAGAAATACGCAGAATAACAGCATTTCTCGAACTATATTGTTGTGCAATGCTTGCTTTTGTATTATCATAAAACTTCTTGGTAATTGGGAAATAATATTGTCTGTTGTTGGCTGAATCCGGTGTGCCATTTGGCTGATACATATCATTGATATCAATTATCAAATATCCTTTTTCAGGATGAAAGTAATATAAATCAGTAGTATCAAATTTGGCTTTTTGAGATTTTGGAACCGGAGTTTTTGAAAAATAAACAGCTGTGTCTTCTAATGCAAACATGTCAGTTCCAACTTTTTCGGCTGGGACAGCATATTTAATTCCATTAATATAGTAATTATGTTTCCAATTTGGAATTAAATCTATATAATTTGCATACCAAACATTCTTAAACGAACTGTTAAAACGTTTATCAGTTGTTTCATCGAACAGGTCAATAAAGAATTTTGTTGGCATATACCGTTGGTAACCTCTGCCATCTTGTATGGAACGCATTAAACCCCAAGATAGGCTTTCATAGCGAATTTCAAACATAAGATGATTCTGATTTCCTCCCTCTCTTAAACAAAGAAAAGTAACATTATTACTGTAGTTATAAATATTTTCAGCATATGAATTGAGAGGATCAGGGTAGATTGTATTATCCAGGGCATATATAAATTCCGGGTTTTGTCGATTATGAATATACCAAACTGAATCGAGATTGTTTGATAATGCAAATTCCCCACTTTTAATAATCATCTCAGAATAGCTTAAGGCTTTGTCATTAATCCCTCTTGTAAGATAAATTCTTGCTAAGAAAGCCCTGGCAACCTGTTTGGATAATTCAGTCTTTACTTCTGATTTTGCCGGTAAGTTAGTTTCCGCAAAAATCAGATCCCTGATTATTTGGTTATACATTGTATCAACAGGTACTGTACTGAATGAATTTTGTTCTAAAGGTCTAAAATCCAAAGTATACATTGCGCCACCCCAGGTTTCAACAATATGCCATAAATAAAAGGCTCTTAAGAATCTAACCTCGGCTTCTTTTTTTGTTTTTTCTACATCCGATAAAGATGATTTTCCGATAAAATTGACTGCGGCATTGCAGTTTATTAGTCCGCGGTAGAGTTCGTTCCATAATGCAGTCAGGTAATTTGCATTTAATTCATTAATGGTATCATAGTTTGCAATGTCCAAGGCCCGGTTATCCAAGCCCCTGGTATAAATATCTGTTCCAAGTTCAGTAAGGTTAGTGCCAACCTCTTTTCCATACCAGGCCCTGATTGGAAGATAGCACTGAAACAAAAGCATCTCGGTATCGTTAATGCTTAGAGTATCGATTGCTTCGTTAAAGAAGGCTGTTTCTATGGAATTGGTTACAATAGTACCACAAGACATTCCACTTACTGTTGCCCGATAATAAGACTCTGAAGAAATAGTTACTTTATATATTTCATTGTTTTCACCAGAGATATCTGTCCATGTTTTATTATCCGTGGAGCTTTGCCATTGTATTGATCCCTTTGGATTTTCTATCTGTAAAATAACCGTGTCGTTTATTTGTCCGTTAATTCTTATATTGTTCTGTGCAGAAACGTAAAATATATAGAATGATCCCAGTATTGTTAATAGTATATGTTTCATTTTCCCTGATTTTAAAAGTTGGAATAAGGCTTTATTGTATATCAATTAGAATTTTTTCCTGGTATACCTTATTGTTTGTAATAATTTGTACAAAGTATAAACCTGAATGGATATTTTTGAGCTGTATGGTTTGTTCACCTTGTGAAGAAAGGAAGCTGTAGTTTTCAACAAAAACTGTTTTGCCTTCCAGAGAAATTACTTTTGCAGTACAATTATTTGCCAACCCCTCGTTTAGACGGAATGTTATATCTCCATTGCTGGGATTAGGGTATAACAGCAATTGATCGGATTCGTATTGCTCAATACCATCAGTACAAGTAGCCTCTAACTTCACTTCATAAGTGTTTGGGCCACATAATTCCAGTCCATTGTTTTGTATTGCTGAGTTATGTGAAAATGTTACAGTTTTGGATTTCTTTTCCCAAGCATGAAATCTCCAGGAATAACTAATCCTTTCATAAATTTCTTCGTCTTTATTAATGTTAATGATTTCTGTGAAGGTAGGCGCAACAACTTCAGGTAAAGTGTAATATTTAAAATATTTAATCTGGTTCCTGATTCCCGATGCATCATATGTATATTCCTCAAATGAACGTTTATCCCAGCCTCCAAGACCATCCCTATGTAACTCTTCTTTTTTTGTTAGAATGGCATTGGAGTAGGTGAAAACTGTTTTTGAATTATCAATAATTGAATCATATCCATACAAATATGTGTAAAAGCTGCTAATAACTTCTGAAAGCAGATTACCGTTAAATACATAAGAGGTTTTTGTGTTATATACTCTTACACTCCCATTAAAGTATCCCTCAATTTCTTCAACCAGCCTGCCATTGTTATCATAGTTCCAGGTTGTGTAATTCACCATAGAATCATTATTAGATCTGATCGTTTCTTGTCTTAATCCTTGTTCATTATAACTAATGCTATCGCGATATTGGGGAACCCAGACTCCTCCATCTAAACAATAGATAAAATCTGTAAGTAAGCTATCATTCCCATTATAACTATAAACATGTTTATAATTTTTTGTATTATAACGATATTCTCTTTCTAATAATCTACCCTGTGAATCATAAGTAAACCTTGTTGTATCAATTGTTATTCCTACTGTTGAATAATCTCTTTGTTCAACGGTACTTTCAATACAATGGGTTCCGGTATAGACATATTTTTGAATCTGAGAAACTACCCAGCAATTATGCCATTCAAAATAATAAACCGAGTCGGGCTGACTAACTTCGGTTTGCCCAAACATAGGTGGAAAGAGCAAAATGATGCACCATAAAAAAACACTTCGTTTCATAGGGTATTGAATTTAGTATTATTATACACTTCTATTTAAAACAACTTAAACTTCTAAGATAAATAAAACCAAATAGGTTTTTGAAGTTATTTTATTAACAGATTTTATCCGATTATTTTTTAAGAAAGCAAGAAATCCAATGTTGAATTTGTTTCCTGCAAGCTGTAAACGTGAAAAACGAACGTTGAACAGGCTGTTTACATCTCTGTTTAGTCAGAATTCATTCGTTGAATTGGTTTCCTGCAATCTACAGGAACAAAATTCGTAGATGGATTTGCTATTTACATCGTGTAAGGAACTAAATCCATAGTTGAATTTGTTTTCTGCAAGCTGTAAATGTAAAAAACGAATGTTGAACCGGTTGTTTACAAATC
>JAHEEB010000330.1 GCA_024640925.1 Bacteroidota bacterium
ATCAAACCATATCTCAGGTCCTTGATAACATTCTTTCGGGTTCAGACAATACCTATATGTTGTTAGAAAATAACCTTGTTGTTATTACCCCAAGAACCAAACCAATCAAACAGGAAATAATTGTAAGTGGAAAAGTAACTGATGCCTCTGGCACAGGCTTGCCAGGTGTTAATATTCTTATCAAGGGCACAAATACAGGAACTACCACCGATATTGAAGGCAAATACCAATTATCTGTTCCTACAAGTGATGCCGTTGTTGTTTTTTCTATGATTGGATTTCTATCCGAAGAAATTTTAGTTGGGAATAAACAAATAATTGATATTTCCTTGATAGAAGATATCGAATCGCTGAATGAGGTTGTCGTTATTGGCTATGGTTCTGTTAAAAAACGTGAACTCACTGGTTCTGTGGCATCGGTTAAAGAAGAAGACTTTAACAAAGGGGTATCCAGCGATGCAATTCAGCTTGTACAAGGTAAAGTTGCAGGCCTTGCAATTACTAAGGTCGATGGTGGTGACCCCACCAAAGGTTTTGAAATTACACTCCGGGGTTCTACCAGTATTAAGGCGAAACAAGATCCGTTGATTGTTATTGACGGTATTCCTGGTGGTGATCTGAACTCTATCTCTCCTGAAGATATTGAGTCGATCGATGTTTTAAAAGATGGTTCAGCTGCTGCCATCTATGGAACACGAGGCACAAATGGGGTTATTCTGGTAACAACAAAAAAAGGAAAGAAAGGTGCTGTACAGGTTGAATACGCCAGTCGTTATTTCACTGAATCGACCTTGCGAAAAGTAGAGGTTTTAAACCGTGATGAATACCTTGAAATGAAAGAACGGTTTGCAAACTCTGATGACCCTGCCAGAAGAACCATTGCTGAAGGTATGATAGATTATGGCGCCAATACCGATTGGTACGATGAGATTACCCGTACGCCTTTCAGTCAGAATCAATACCTCTCTTTAAGTGGTGGAAGCGAAAAAAGCAGTTACCGCTTATCTTTCGATTATTTAACCCTGGAAGGTATATTGTTAAATTCTTCCAAACAAGAGTATAAATTGGGATATAATATGCAACAACAAGCGCTCAACGATAGATTGATCTTCAATGTTCAATTGGGCTTGTCTGATTATAAATCGCACCCTGTAGATTACAATGCTGTTCGTCAGGCTATACAACATAACCCGACAGAACCTGTCAGAAACCCAGATGGAAGTCTGTATGAGGTAATTGGTGCATGGCAATATGATAATCCCGTAGGCATTTTAACCGAAAGGACACGCGATGATGGCGGATCAAGATTATTTGGTAATATAGGTGCCGATTTTAAATTAACCGAGGCTATTAAGATAGGTGCAGTCGGCGGTTTGCAGACAGTGAGAGAATTGAATGGATATTATCAGCCATCTTATTCATATCCTGAAGAATCCATTAATCGTCAGGGTTATGCAAACCGAAGCGCTAATGCCAAATTCACACGCACATTTGAATCGACCATAGAGTACAAAAAACAAATGAACCAGCATTTCTTTAATCTTATTGGAGGATACTCCTATCAGGATTACATTGAAGAAGGGTTTAGTGCAGGTAACTCGAATTTTATTACAGACGATGTCCTTTACAATAATCTGAATCTGGGTTCCTACCTGACAGACGAAGACAAAACAGCAGAAATGTCTTCATACAAAAGGAAAAGCGCTTTGTCTGCATTTTTCGCACGAGGCGCCTATAATTATAACAGTAAATATTTCCTTTCGGCAAGCATACGCCGCGAAGGATCAACAAAATTTGGTAAAAATTACAGATGGGGTACATTCCCTGCAGTTTCTGCTGCCTGGGATCTAACCCAGGAATCATTTTTGAAAGATGTTACTCTAATTAACTTTCTAAAACTACGTGTTGGTTATGGTGTAACAGGCAATGAAGGAATTGCTAATGGTACAACCCCAATGTTTTATGTTCCTCTTATTATGTACGATTCTCAAGGCACATTTTATTATGATGGTAACTTCATTAAAGGATATGGCCCGGTCAGCAACCCGAATCCCGATCTCCGCTGGGAAACTAAAGCAGAGTACAACTTTGGTATCGACTGGCAGATACTGAATTCAAGAATGAGTGGTACCATTGATTATTACATCCGCGACACAAAGGATATGATTGAACAATATGATGTTCCAACTCCTCCAAACCTCTACCCTTCTACATGGGCTAATGTGGGAACTATGAGTACCAAAGGAATAGAGTTTTCCATCAATGCTACTCCTGTTAAAAAGGATAAGTTTAGTTGGGATGTAACATTCCTTTTTGATTATCATCGAAACAAGGTTAAATCATTATCAAACGATTATTACAAACTTGAATCGCAGATTATTGGAGAAATTGGAGCGCCCGGAGTCACTGCCAATACGCATATATACGAAGCAGGCAAGCCCATTGGAAATATTTACGGATTGGTATACGAACGAATCGATTCGGCAGGGAAATGGGTTTTCCGCGATTACAATGAGAAGGCAGATACCGTTGGGGGTAATCCGTCTGATGGCAAAATTACAAACAACGACCGCGCCATTATAGGCAATGGTGTTCCAAAATACTACCTCGGACTTACAAACACATTCAAGTATGGAAATTTTGATCTCTCGGTTATGGTCAGGGGTCTTTTCGGTTTTCAAATAATAAATGCCAAACGCATCTGGCACGATAATCCCAATTTTCTGCCCCGAAATGTTATGAAAACAGCCATGAATACCAATCTTAATGATGCACCCAAATTTTCGAGCTACTATGTAGAAGATGGTGATTTTGTGAAAATCGACAACATTACCCTGGGCTATACTCTTCATTTTAAAAACACCAAGTACTTTAACAGCATACGTGCCTATGCAACCTGCTCCAATGCCTTCCTTATATCAAACTATTCGGGAGTTGATCCCGAAGTTTCATTCAAAGGGTTGGAACCTGGTAATGACAATCGTTTTGATTATCCAAGCACTCGCACCTATATATTCGGAATTAATGTTAAATTTTAAGAATATGAAAAAACTATTCATCATCATACTATCCATTTTCGGTCTTTATTCGTGCACCGATCTTGAACCCGAAGTATTCACTGAGATTAGTGAAGATACTTTTCTGAAAACGGAACAACAAGTCCTTTCAACAGCCGGGCCTGCTTATTCAAGCTTAACTGTATTTTCTTGCCCAGAAGGAATATGGGGTTTGAATGAATTAACCACAGATGAACTTATAATTCCAACCCGCGGTATTCATTGGTATAATGCAGGTATGTATCACCGTATGCACTGGCATCAATGGACTCCTCTCGAAAGCCCTATCAACAACACCTGGCAATGCTTGTTTGCCGGTATTGCAAATTGCAACCGTTCAATTGCCATTTGTCAGCAGGTTGAACAAACTGATGCCATTATTTCCATTGAAAATGAACTACAGGGGTTGCGGGCTTTCTTATATTTTATGGCTATGGATATGTTTGGAGGGGTACCTATCGTAGACCGTTATGATGTCCCTGACGGATATTCTCCGGCAAGAAATTCCCGGAAAGAAGTATTTGATTTTATTGAATCGGAATTAAAAAATGGTATTGCAGTATTAAATCCTCAAAATGACAATACCACGTATGGTCGTTTTCATAAATGGTCGGCTTACACCTTACTGGCCAAATTATACCTGAATGCAGAGGTTTATACAGGCACTCCCAGATGGGATGAGGCAATTGCCGCATGTGATTCAATCATAAACTCAGGCTTATACTCCCTCAATCCCGACTATTTTCTGAATTTTGCTGTTGATAATGACCTTCAGCGAATGGAAAACATCTTTGTTGCTCCGCTAACCGATGTAAATGCACCCGTATGGAGTGATGCTGTATTCCCGGTTCCACGTATGTTTCAGCACAATTTCTGGACTCTTCATTTCAATGGGAATTTTGCATTTGGAATGACCCAGGGAGGTTGGGATGGAATGTGTGCTGTACCCTCTTTTTATAAATCGTACGATGAAAAAGACATTCGTCGCGAAGCATGGTTAGTTGGTGTTCAAATTTCAACTACCGGAGACACTATTTTATGCAACCAGGAAAGAACCGGACAACCTTTAAATTACACTGTGGAGGTTACTGATTTGGAAGCCTCGTATGAAAATGAAGGGGCACGTATAGCAAAATACGATTATACAAATGCCCAAAACAACCAGCTTGCAAATGACTGGGTTGTTTTCCGCTATGCCGATGTGCTTCTCATGAAAGCTGAGGCTCTGATGCGCACAAATGGCGGCGTTGCTACCCAGGAAGCTGTAGATTTGGTAAACCAATTACGAACTCGTGCTTTTCCCGATGATGCCAGCAAATTATACACAACCTCTACCCTCACCCTCGACGCTTTGTTGGCAGAAAGAGGTTGGGAACTTGCATCGGAAGGCTGGCGAAGGAATGACCTTATTCGTTTTGGTAAATATAACGATCCTTTAGATTTCAGACCAACCAGCGCATCTGATATCTATAGTCTTTTCCCTATTCCTCAGGAACAGATTAATGCTAACCCGAGCCTCGTACAAAATCCGGGATATTGAAAAACATACTTCAAACCTATAATTCTGGCAGGCTTTAAAACCTGTCAGAATTATAGATTACACTTTTCGTGAAAAATTTCAGTTGTTTTTGGAAAGTAATATTACCTGACGTGAAGTGATTTCAAGGAATTTCTGATAATAGGAATTATGTTGTTTTTTGTTTAAACTTTTAATTCCTTTTTAGTATATGCTTTCCCTTTGCACTAAGTTCTGTCCTCCTTTTAAAGGAGGAACACAGGAGGTTATTGTAGAATTTCTATTTTTTAACCTGGATATTTTGATGCAAAATTTTCCGATTAACCTCCCCTACACCCCTCCTTGCAAAAGGAGGGGAGAATTTCTGCTAAAAGGAATTATGTTGTTTTTTTTGAAACTTTTAATTCCTTTTTACTATATACTTTCCCTTTGCACTATGTTCTGTCCTCCTTTTAAAGGAGGACCACAGGAGGTTATTGTAGAATTTCTATTTTTTAACCTGGATATTTTGATGCAAAATTTTCCGATTACCCCTGCCCTTCCCTGCAAAAGGAGGGGAGAATTTCTGCTAAAAAACTTTGATTAGTAAACTTCAATTCATTTCAATTTCAGGATAAATGTCCTCACCACATATTTGTTAATAGAACAAACATTATCTCCCCATAATATTTCCCGTTAACGTAAACGGACAGATATAATCAAATTTATTCTTAAAATTGAATTCGTTCATCTATATAACTTGTTATATTTGTCGTAACTACTTATGAAAAATGAGTGTTCATATAATAGCCCATGGGAAAATAATTTTTTAACAGAAAAATTATCAAACCCTTTGACAACGGAAAATTCCAACAGCACAAATTTTTATGCTTTTGCAATTAGCCCAAAGGAACTATTTTTGAACCATCTTTTAAGCTTTAGCCTAAAAATACCCATTAATAATAACCTCTAAACTTAATTAGCCTATGAAAAAAATTCTTCTAAAATTTCCCTAACCAATTTTCGACATATTGATTGTCGGATCTTTTTTTGTCCCTAAAACGGACATTTCATTTTTTAGCCTTAACTAAACTATTTTTAAACTATGAAAAGAAAGCTTAAGATGGTGGCTTTGTTATTTAATAAAGTTGCCTTTAAAATTCAGATTACTACCAAATTTACCCTCCTTTGTATCCTTTTTTCTACGGTAA